>JAJUHH010000185.1 GCA_029267975.1 Clostridiales bacterium | reverse complement strand
GGCACGGACATTGCCAAAATCTATTGTCGATTGGCTCTCGGCAAGATTGGTAGCCTTTTGCCTGTCAATACCTGCTGCTTTTTCAAAGCGGTAAGGATAGCCCGGCCCTTGAAGCTCCGTCCAATCTGTTTTATTAACAGAATAGAAGATCTTGACATCCTTTAGTCCGGCCTGCTCCTGCCCCTCCTGGTTAAAATTCCATACAGCCATTTCTTTGATGGGATAGGTTCCATCCAAATCAAACATAATCCAGTTATCCGCTCCCGGATTGGCTTGGGTAAGCCACATAGCAGTAACCTTGTTATCATGCTTATCCCTGGCAGAAGATCTGCCGGACATTCCGTTACCATTCACAGCATTGCCAGGGTAGGAATCCTCGGTATAACTGCCGGCTGACGCCTGGGCAGCCAACATTTCTCCATAAACCGCTTTAGTTTTATAACGATAAAAGCGTACCTCACTTAAACCAAATCTGTTCTCCCCATCGGAATATTCACCCCAGTTGCCAACCTCAGCCCTGGTATCCGGAACAATCTTTACGTATTTTGCGCTTATTCCGCCAAAATCAATGGGAGTATTTTTACCGTCATTTAAGTTTGTGGGTCCAAGCTGTTTGGAGCCATCCGCCTTGGCCAGTTCATATGGATACCCCTTTCCCTTAAGCTCCTGATACTCTTCTCCATCCACGGAATAATAAATTCTGACCTTCCTTAGTCCCGGATTCTGATTGTCCTTTTCGTTATAGTTCCAGATATAAACCTGACCAATGGGCTCCACCTGATCAAAGGTAAAAAGCATCACATTCCTGTCTCCGGGATTACGAACCGACAACCACATCCCCCTGTCCCTCTTATTATCATGGGTTTGAAGGGGGCCCTCTTTTCCTGACATACCATAACCGTCAACCGCATTACCGGCCTTTGTTCTGGAGTCTTCTTCATCACTCTCGCATACGGCTTTGGCCATTATCTGCCCCCCATATACCAGCTTTTCCTCCTGCCTGTCCTCCTGTGCACATCCGGCAAGCAGCAGTAAGCTTGCCAAATAGATCAGCAGAAGGTTTAATCTATTTTTACCTATCATAACCAATCCTCTTTTCCGTCTGTCACACCTGTCCATTCCGTAATCTTAAGCGGCAGTTGGACAGCCACTTCCACCTCGAATCCTTGTCTGGCAACAGACTTTAATAAATCCCGCTGTAAAATCAATTTTACTCATCATTGATAGTTCAGCGGGATATTTATGTAAAAATATGATTTGATTTCAAATTTAGAGATATACTCGGCGATTTCGCCACTTCCTATGCGGCGTGCTCTTGTATTATCTTTGGTCTCCCTCATAATAAACCCATTTCTTGCTGGACTTGAAGATAAACAAGGATAGTATTAAAGTAACAACCAGCAATATCCATGCCAAAGCTGATGCATATCCCATGTTATATTCTTTAAAAGCCTTATTGTACAGATGGTACGCATAGAAATAAGTCGAGTAAGCCGGTCCGCCATTGGTCATAATAAAAGCTTGGCTAAATACCTGAAATCCTCCGATCACACCGGTGATTAGATTAAAGAATATCGTTGGAGATATCATGGGCAATGTTATTTTAAAAAATTGCTTCCATCCATTGGCACCATCAAGGGAAGCGGATTCATATAAGGACTCCGGTACATCCTGAAGGGCTGCGAGATAAATCAACATACCACCCCCTACTGTCCAGAGGCTCATGATAATCAGGGAAGGCTTTGACCACGCAGGATCAGACAACCAGCCTGGACCACTAATACCAATTTTGGAAAGTAAGGTGTTCAATAATCCGAAATTCGGATCCATGATCCACATCCACAACAAGGCGGTTGCTACTGATGAGACTACTGTTGGAAGGTAAAAAATAGTACGGAACAGTCTCATACCTTTTACCTTCTGATTTAAAAGCATAGCGATCAATACACTAGCTGCAATACCCAAGGGCACACTTAGTATTGCATAATACGCTGTGTTCCAGAGCGCTTTCAAAAAGAGCGGATCCTTTGTAAACATAAAGATATAATTATAAAAACCTACCCATTTTGGAGCCTTCAACGTATTATAAGAGGTTAAACTATAATATAGTGAGGAGCATACGGGAAATAAGGTAAAAGCAAAGAACCCCAACAACCAAGGCGATGCAAATAAATATCCCAGAATTCCTTCCTTCGTCTGCATCCGTAATCCGGAGTTTTTTCTCTTTCTGCGATCAATCAACATGTTAAGGACTCCTTTTCATCATTATCAATCTTGACCTGCGAGGCGCATGTATACACGCCCCGCAGCTCAAATTCTAATTCAATAGGTTAGTTTTGTGCATCATAATCTTCAATCTGTAATTCTACCGCTTTTTGTGCAGCATCCAATGCTTCCTGAGGTGTTTTAAGCTCCTGCTGCGCTGCCTCTAATTCAGGATATAAAGCTCCCCACCACGCTCTTGCTTTGGGGATGAACTTTTCAAACTTCGCAAATGCCAATTCTTCCATCATAACCTGCCAATTAGGATCAGTCTTTAACTCCTCGCAGGTCTCCATCGCTACCTGGTTACCAACAGGCCACTTGTTCTGTGTTACCCAGTATTGCTGCGCTTCCACACTGGTCATGTAAGAA
This sequence comes from Clostridiales bacterium, assembly GCA_029267975.1. Classification (GTDB taxonomy): domain Bacteria; phylum Bacillota; class Clostridia; order Lachnospirales; family Lachnospiraceae; genus Mobilitalea. The sequence continues at coordinate 3,596 of JAJUHH010000185.1, read as the reverse complement.
ACAAACTTCCATGCAGCCTGTGCTTTCGCCTCATCACCATGATCAAACACTTCCAGGTTAAATCCACCACCAACGGTACCACGTACTCCGCCCTCTGCAGGCAAAGGAAGGGCACAAATACCAAATTCAATTCCGCTGTCCAGCAGCTTCTTATAGAAGTCGTTAACATTTACTTCCATAGCAACATAACCTGCAAGGAAGGGATCAATTCCGGTTGAACCTGCAGTAGTTGAGAAAGCCTGCACCTGCTTCGCACCGTATTTATTGGTCATTCGCACATACCAGTCAAGAGTCTTTAAGTTCTCAGGGCTGTTCATGGTAGGATTATCATTTTCATCAAAGAAACTGCCACCATTTTGATAGAGATAATCCTTATAGGTTGCATTACCCAATGCCGGATGGAAGCCCATGACCTCAATCTCACCATTTGCTCCAATCTTGGTCAGTTTATCAGCATACGCTTCCAGCTCTTCCAGAGTCTTCGGCGGCTTCTCCGGATCTAAACCAGCATCACGGAACATTTGCTTATTATAAACCAGGATACGATTACCCCAGGCAATCGGCATTCCGTATACACCACCGTCATGGGTAACATAATCACGGGCTGCCTGATAGAACTGGCCCATGTCAAAGCCATCTGCTTCAATATAGGGCTGGAGATTTACAAGTACCCCTGATTCTGCTCGGAATGCGTTGTCCTCAAGACCATTAAATCCAACATCGGGGCCGGTGCCTGCAGGAATTGCAGTATCCATTTTAGATAAGTAATCAAAAAAGCTGATACCTAAATCTTCTACATATACTTCATCCTGTGATTCATTAAAGTCCTTAACCAGCTTGTCATTCACAGGTTTGAATGCATCGCCTTCCGGGAAGATATGCCAATAGGTAATAGTTATCTTCTCCTTCGGTGCCTTATCCTCTGTCGTCGGGGCTGTACCGCCGTCTCCCCCTGTGCTTTCGCTTTTTGTTTTGTCATCGGTCGGTGCTGTCTCTTTGCTGCAGGCTGCAAGTGAGAATATCATTAATGCTGACAGCACGAAAGGTATGATCCTTTTACAAAACCTTTTTAACATAATTGTTCCTCCTCTTTTTAATTTGTTCTTATTTCTCCAGTCCATGACTGAATAAATACATGATATTATTGTTTATCCTTTAATACCTGTTAACGTAATGCCCTTAACAAAGTAATTTTGGAACGAAAAGAATAAAATCAAGCTTGGCAGTGTTGTAACAATTGAGGCCGCCATTAAAAGATTCCATTGGATTCCAGAATATCCTTTGAAGGCACGAAGACCTAATGCGATAGTGTATTTATTAGGGTCTGTCAGATAAATTAAAGGACCAAAAAAATCATTCCAGGATCCCATGAAGGAAAAAATTGCTATGGTTGCTAAAGCAGGCTTACATAGGGGCATAAAAATCCTGGCAAATATTCCGATTTCCGAGGATCCGTCTATTCTTGCAGCTTCTGCCAATTCATTGGGCAGTGTCTTAAAGAATTGACGCAGCAGGAAGATATTGAATGCTCCGCCCCCTAAAAAGGATCCAATAACGAGAGGTAAATATGTATTTAACCAATTCAGGTTCTTAAATACAATGAAAAGCGGTATCTGAGTAACCTGGGAGGGCAGCATCATGGTAGCAAGCATAACCACGAACCAGATATCCCTTCCCTTCCAGCGAAGCCTGGCAAAAGCGTAGGCTACCAAGGATGCCGAAAGTACCGTCCCAACCATATTGAAAGCAGTGATGATCAGAGTGTTTATGGTATATCTTCCAAAGGGGATAACCGTCATAGCCCTAATATAATTTTCAAAGCGAAGCTTTGGTATAATAAAATCCGGACGAAGCATCTCGACGTTACTCTTAAAAGATGTCATAAGCATCCAAACAAAAGGAAAAAGAAATGCGACACTGAAAAATATCAAAAGCAAATAAGAAATTAATTTTATAATCATTCTCTTTCTTTTACTTTTCACATTGTTACCTCCATTATTGTATACTTTTTTAGTCGTTTAAAACATATATAAACAATAACATATTAACATTTGTTTGTCAATGATTTATAATAAAATTGTATATATAATCTCATCACTGTACAAATCTTACTATTATGCAGGATATTTTTATTATTTCCAGGCTTTTTTCCGCTTTATTACAAGTATACTTTTATCATCATATAATACTATAATTTTATCCTTTCATTTTTAATAAATCCACAATAAAAACATTGAAACAGCATTGATCATAGCACAAATAAGAATAAATTCGTTATATTCAATTGAAGGTTCGCCGAGAGAAACGAAGCTTAAGAAAGACTGGATTTTTGTCAAAAAAACGACATTTTATAAGCAGATAAGCGATGAGCCAACAGAATTAGAGCTGAAAAAACGCAGAATAAAACAGAAGCTTTGAACGCCCTATTATTTATTATAATTAAAACATACTTTATTATTTTAAATAAACGTTGTAATATACTCCATTAGTATCATTGCTTAATCTGGCAAGCTCAGGAAACACCCTTCCTCTCCCCACCTATTCTACCCACTATCGATAACCTATCCTCCTTTGGCTCCCACTCAGCAAAGGCCTTCCTATACTCTCTTCTTATTTATAGAATATATTTCTTCGCAAGCACCGGTCTTTGTTGCAGCGGCCATTTTGTCTTTTGTGAAATAAAAGCAGCAAGTTCCATTCCCATTCGGTAGTGTGTCTGAGCACTGGGATGAAACCATCCGCCCCAGCCTTCCACCTCCGGATGGACCAGTCCCAAATCCACACAGAAGACTTTTTTATTGCCAATGTCCTCAAAGTACGACACAACCCTTTCTACACCCGGCAGATAGTTGTTATTCATTGTTCCGACGCAGCAAAACACATAGGCATCCGGGTATTTTATGAGCAGCTCATTCACAAAATCAATATAAGTTGCTACATATTCTGCATGATCAATAGGATTGGAGTAATCATTCTGCCCCAGATTAATGATAACCCCATCAGCCTGATAAGCAGAAAAATCCCAGGGAGTCGTCCCCTTTCCTAAGGTATCGTAAAAGTGCGGCGGCAAGCCATTCCTTCTGCCCATGGCATCCTGCAGCATACCGATGCCGGAGATGGCCAGCGTGTGATATTCTGCATTTAGCATTCTTGCACTGATACCCACATAGGACATATACCCGTCGTCCAGATGAGGAGCCTCTTTCACAAGATGGGGATGGCAGTTGCCAGCACCATTGGTGATGGAATCACCAAAATACTCAAGCTTTAATTCTTTTGCCTCCGGCGGAGCAAAAAACTCTCCCCCTTTCGGAAGCGTAAAATCACGAAAAATTATATTGCCAAGCAAAAGCTCAGTTCTTTTGTGTATCTCCAATGTATGTACCGCGTCATCCAGATCACTGTAGATCACATATTCATGTAGTCCTCTATGCAGTGGTATCCAATTGCGGGCAACTCCGTCCAGGATGATTTCAACATAATCCATCCCCTCAGAATTCTCTGCTACCATGTGTATTTCTTTTCCTCGAAAGCAAACAAATACCGCGCTGTTCACCCATGCACACTTGGGTGCATCAGGGTTGCTAAGATCAAAT
>JAJUHH010000184.1 GCA_029267975.1 Clostridiales bacterium | reverse complement strand
GGCCGTGTGGCATCCAGCTCCACCACAGGGCAGGGGAGGGAATATGCCTGCTGTCTGATGTCCTCTGCAGAGCGTGATACCACCATATCATAAAATCGCTGTTGGGATTCATACATATCTCCCCCTTCTAATACCCTGCTTCCAAAACGAGTGATTTCCCGCTGCTTAATTCGTTCTAACCTCACTTGAAGGGGAGCATAAAGAAGAACTGCCAGATCAATGGTAGCATTAATCTCAGGACCCCAATTAGCGCTAACAGATGATAGTACATAGTTGTGATGGACCATGATATCCTCAAGCATCAGCTGCTTTACCTCTTCGAAGGTACGGCTTTTGCTATAGGGTATGTCAGACGGAAGAAAGTAGTAGTCTTCTACATCCATACGCAGATAGCCCAGTAAGTCTGCAAGTTGACGACTAAGAGTTGATTTGCCGCATCCGTTTAACCCCATGATAATAATTCCACCTGACATAGCATAGTCCTCCCTTAACCTAAATTAACTTTGACCACATTTTACCACTACTATAATTAAAATGATATAAAATTTTAAATAAGCAGCAGCACCGATTTATCGGTACTGCTGCTTGTTTAGATATAATTCTATGCTAAATATCTAATATTTTATTTATGTTTATACCACTCCGCTATCCATAACATCTCCATTGGTTTCATCACATGCAGAGCAAATACCTTGACCTGCCATTTTATCCACACAGGGATGCTTTCTTTCACCGGATTTCCACCATCATTGAAGATATCCGGGAAAAAATATGGATAAAATCGTGCTTCCACCTCAGCAAGAGATAAATCAGCTATTATTCTGTAAGTAACACCGTCCCCGGCAGCTCCTACTCTAGTCCTCATAGCCCATGGGATTGCCCTGCTGCCATCTCCAGGCATCCTTACACATTGTCTCAAGATCCCTGACCGCTTCCCAGTGAAGTTCCTCCCTGGCCTTAGACGGATCCGCATAGCAGGCAGCGATATCGCCGGGCCGCCTTGGCTTGATTTCGTAGTTTATCTTCTTCCCGCTAACCTTCTCAAAGCTTTCTACCATCTGCAGCACGCTGTAGCCCTGACCAGTTCCCAGGTTATAATACAGAATGCCTTTCTTTTCCTGTAACTTTTCTATGGCCTTTACATGTCCCAAAGCCAGATCGACTACGTGGATATAATCCCTGACTCCGGTGCCATCCGGGGTATCATAGTCGTCGCCATAGATATTTAGGCAGGCTAATTTGCCAACCGCAACCTGTGTGATATAAGGCACCAGATTATTGGGTATGCCCTTGGGGTTCTCTCCGATGAGTCCACTCTCATGTGCTCCAATGGGGTTAAAGTAACGTAAAACAATAATATTCCACTCAGGGTCGGAATGCTGCAGATCCCTTAGGATCCCTTCAATCATCAGCTTGGTAGCCCCGTAAGGATTGGTGGTGGAAAGGGGGAAGTCCTCCTTAATAGGCAGGCTTTCAGGCTTTCCGTATACCGTTGCGGACGAGCTGAATACTAAATTTTTCACCTTGTGCTCTCTCATTACCTCACACAGGATCAAGGTTCCGGTGATATTATTGTGGTAATACTCCAGAGGCTTTTGTACTGACTCTCCTACCGCCTTCAATGCCGCAAAATGAATGACGGCATCGATGGATTTCTCTTTCTCAAATATTTCATGGATAGCTTCTTTATCTAACAGATCTGCCTCATAAAAGGTAAGCTTTTTTCCGGTGATCTTCTCTACTCTTTCTAAGGATTTGCTGGATGAGGTAGAAAGATTATCAACAACAACTACTTCATAACCCTTATTTAAAAGCTCTACACAGGTATGACTTCCGATATAGCCGGCTCCGCCGGTAACTAAAATGGACATAGTAACCTCCCTATTAATGTAATTTATTCACTTAAGGAGCTGTTGCACTTCGTAACTATACCTAGAAGGAAAGAGCAATTTGCATCCCAAAATGCACTGTTGTTCTTTCCTTCCTCAATAACTTACATCTTGCAATAGCTCCTTACAATCTCTTTCATAGCCTCCCAATTCTTCTCCATATCGGCAACTAATTTAAACTGTGTCCTGCATCTGTCCAAATTATGCTTCTCACGATGGATCTTAAAGTAGGTATCACCTTCCAGATAATCGGTTAGGAATCTAATGCCGCATTCAAGGGTCATCATCTTAGCGCCCACCGGAAGCATCTCTAATTCGGTGTCCGTTAAGCTGCCCTTGCAGCCTGCTAAGAAGCCTTTGGTATATAATCTGTAAAGGTCCAGGTCAAAATTCACCTTAGATAGATCGGTTTCATCCTCTGCTCCCGTACTTGCCCCAAAGCGGATGGAGTCGCCAAAATCGTTAACGGAGAAGCCCGGCATAACCGTATCCAGATCAATAACACATAAGGCTTTTTTCGTATCACGATCAAATAAGATATTATTTAGCTTTGTATCATTGTGGGTTACCTTCAGGGGAAGCTTTCCCTGAGCATAGGAAGCCATCAGTATATGGGTAAAGTCTTCTCTCTCCAGGACAAATTCTATTTCCCTTTTTACTTCCTTTACCCGTCCGAGCAGGTCCTTCTTAATGGCTTTCTTTAAATTCTCAAGTCTTATGGGTGTATGATGAAAATTCGGAATCGTCTCATGCAGGGTCTTGGCCGGGTAGTCTGCCAGCTGACACTGAAAATTACCAAAGGCCACTGCACTTTGATAAAAATCATCGGGATTCTTTACCGTATCATAGCAAATGGTATTTTCGATAAACTGATATCCTCTCCAATAGCAGCCGATGCTATCTTTAAAGTAGCTGCAGCCTGTCTTTGTGGGAATGATATTCATGGTTTCGCGGTTGACATCACCATGATTTTGCTCAATTTTGTTTCTTAAAAACTTTGTAACACCGGCTATATTCTCCATGAGCTGCTCCGGATTCCTAAAAATCTCATGGTTCATTCTTTGGAGAATATAGTTTGTGACAGAGCCCTTCTCATTTTTATAACGAAGCAAAAAGGTATCGTTAATATGGCCGCTTCCATACTGACAGCTATCCAGATAGCTTCCCTTAAAATCAATATTTTCAATTGCTTCCTTCATTTTGACACACAATTCTACTCTGGTCATGCTTGTCTCCTTACGTATGTATTTATTCCCATAGCTTCTTCGGGTATAAGCCCTTTGCCTTTAGATTAGCGATCGCCTTTATAACCACTTCCTTGTCTTCCTTATAGGTGACTCCATACCAGCGATCCTCCGATTTCAACACCTTCACAACGGCTTTGTCTTCCTCCAATAGCTGACCTACTACACCGGGAAGGTAATACTCCGCCTTTAAGGGATTCTTGGGCACCTCATTTGCTAAGAAGGTACGGAATCTTTCCTGCAGCTCCTTAAGAATGCTGGGTGTAAAGCCCCACATATTCATGGACACGATACTTCCCTGTGGAATTGTTACCCAGGATTTCCCCTCATCCTCTGAATACTGAGCGCCTTCCTCATGCATTTCTATCCTGACTCTTTCGGTAATCTCGCTTAAATAGCCCTGGTCGGAGATTTTGCAGACGCCCCGGGCAACATGTCCGTTTTCGGTTAAGGTATTCTCCAGAATATAACCAACCATAGCGTATTGGTATTTGTCCTTGTCCTGTGTATTGGTCAGGAAATCATAGATTGTCTGAAAGGCACCGACGCCATAATAGTCATCCGCATTGATTACTGCAAAGGGTGCATCAACCGTACCCAGGCAGCTTAAGACCGCATGGCCTGTCCCCCAGGGCTTTACTCTTTGCTCTGGGACGAAAAAGCCCTCCGGCACATGATCCAGTCTCTGATAAACATAGCGGACATCGATGTACTTGCTTATCCGATCTCCGATCTTTTCCTTAAAATCCTTCTCAATCTCATCCTTTATGACAAATATAAGCTTTTTAAAGCCTGCCCGAATAGCGTCATAGATGGAAAGGTCGATGATCAGATCTCCTTCCTCATTGATTGGATCAATCTGCTTTAAACCTCCATACCGGCTTCCCATACCGGCTGCCATTATAACTAATACCGGCTCATTCATTTTTAAGACCTCCTATAATATTCATCTATTAATTACTATAATATTAATCAATTAATCTCCTACAATCATAATCTATTGATCTCCTGCAATGTTCCTCTCTTGATCCTTGCAATCTTAATCTATTGACCTCCTGATATGTTACCTAAAGGTACCTTCCAATGATAGACCTGGCAGCACCTTTGATCCTATGTCTCTATTATACATAGTCTGTCTTGACTAATCTCTATAAAATATCATAAGATATAGTAAAATATAAAAGTTTTAAATAAAGTGCTAATTCCACAGGAGACTCTCCTATGCCAAAAATAGAACTTTTTACTGTCTTGAAAGAACTTCATAACATATCCGGCTTCCGCTTATCTATCTATGATACCAATTTACACGAGATTGCTGCTTACCCACGAAACCTGTCTGGCTTCTGCTCCCTGGTGCAGCAAAATAAAGAGGTACGCAAACGCTGTGTTCAAAATGACGCTGAAGCCTTTGAAATCGTAAAAAACACACAGGAAATCTATATCTATAAATGTAAATTCGGCCTTTATGAGGCTGTGGCCCCCTTATATCATTTTGGGGTCTTATCCGGATATTTAATGATGGGACAAACTCTGGACACAAAGGAAGACAGCAAGGCTTATGTATATGATGAAGCAAGTAAATATATAAAGGATAAGGAGTATCTGAAGAAAGAGATCGATCGCATTCCCAGCAGTTCCCGGGATAAGATCTTATCCTGTATCTCTCTTATGAATATCTGTGCGGAATACATCAGTTTAAGCAACAGACTCAATCTAACGGATCAGAATCTTGCGCACGAGATAAAGAAGTATATTAATCAGAATTTTGCCGCCAAAATTACTTTAGAAAGCCTGAGCAACCGCTTTTTCTACAGTAAAACAACCATCATGAATACCTTTAAAAGCACCTACGGGCTGTCCATCAATCAATACCTGCAGGATACAAGGCTGGCACATGCACTTGAAATGCTTCAACAAGCCAATTACTCTATTCGTGACATTTCAGAAAGGTGCGGATTTTCAGACCAAAACTATTTTACCAAGGTCTTTTCTAAAAAATACGGCACTACTCCCAGTGCTTATCAGAAAAAGGGGGCTGTGTTAACTTAGTCCCCCTTCTGATTACTTAAACTATCATCATAAATATTTTGCTGTTACGCTTTCCCTTGATTTAAGCATTTCTCTGGGAATTCCCTCAAATATAACCTTGCCTCCATGCTCCCCATCCTCCGGGCCCAGGTCAATCACCCAGTCACTATTCTTAATCAGCTGCTGATTATGCTCTAGCACTACGATGGTGTTGCCTGCATCCACCATCCGGTTAAGGAGGATAAGAAAATGCTCAACATCCTTAGGATGCAGCCCGGTTGTAGGCTCATCCATTAAATATAAGGTTCTCTTCCCTGTCCCGCTTACAATCAGCTCCCTGGCAATTCTCGCATCTGCCGCCTGGTGAGTTAAAGGAGAAATGCTTTGCCGTAAGACCTTGTTCCTTGGCACCCGACGTCCTGGCAAAGACAGCCCTAATCTCTGAATACAGCTCTGAGTAGGTTGCTACATTAGAACGCTTCATTCTGCTAATGGCTGACTGTTCAATTTCTATTACCTGGTCAAAAAGCTCCAATCCGAATATCTTATTATCGTTCCCATAGCGCTCAGCCTTTGCAAGCACCTCAAAGATCAAGGTGGATTGTTCCCGAACCCGAAGGACCGGTCACAGAGGTTAAGCAGCCCACGGGTATATTCACATTTACCTTTTGCAGGTTATACTTAACCGCATCCTGGATCTTAATCACATCATTTGCCTTCCGATAGCTTTTTTTCCAGGCTGGGGGCTGCGAAGGCAGGCTCCTGTCACAGAAGCTTCCTGATTCTTGATCTCTTCCAAGGTCCCTGTGGCAATGACTTTTCCACCGTATTTTCCGGAACCGGGGCCCATATCCACAATATAATCTGCAGCCTCCATGACATCCAGATCGTGCTCAATAATCAGGAGGCAAGGGGAGAAAAATATGCTGTAGAGCAAATCCGTAAGGAAATGCAGTCGATTAGCTTTGCTGATATGGGAATCGTTTCAGGAATAGTAGCAAGTATTGAAAGACAATTAGATGATTTAAACAGGGCACAGATTCGAAGCATCTATGCCCTATACATTCTCT
>JAJUHH010000183.1 GCA_029267975.1 Clostridiales bacterium | reverse complement strand
CGATATACTGCATATGCGATTGCAGCAACTGCAGCTACAGCACCGATGGCTGCAAGCACCCAGATAACAGTATGCTTTTTATCACAAGATTCTTTTTTATGAACCAGCTCACCTAATTTCATCGCACTTAAAAGCTCATCAATTTTATTTCCCATGATAACACTTCCTTTCTTCCATAATAACAAGTGACCATAGCCTTGTTTTCGTTTCCTGATGTTATATTTTGCTTTTATTGTAACACAATACATGCTCCTTTACTATAATATTTCAAATTAATAGAAATATTATTCACCTTTGTGTACTAATCGATTTGTGTACTAATCGATCTTTATAAGGTTCGCAAAGGAGGAAAGCAATTTTTTAACACCAAACTTGGGAAACTCCACTGTAACCTCATAATCCTTGCCGCCCTTTGTGATATCTGTAACGACACCTGTACCAAACTTAATATGTTTTACAGTATCACCGACACCATAGCTTAGGGTGCCCATGTTTTTTCCTTCAAATTGCTTAGTTTCTGTGACAAAGGGTTTATAATTGGCCTGCTGATAGGGGGACGGTGATTTATCAAAATTTAGTTCGGAAGGAAAGCTGCCATTGTTGCTTCTTGATCCAAAGGTCCTTCTTGCAGCTGCTTCGCTGTCATCAAAGGAGAACTGGGATCTGCGAGGACCGGGAGTTGAAATCTTTAGCAGGTATCTGGGAATTTCATTAATAAATCTGGAGGGTCGGTTGAACTGAGTTTCACCCCGAAGCATGCGCTGCTTTGCACAAGACAGGCTGAGCTGCTTCATAGCACGTGTAATACCCACATAACACAGGCGACGCTCTTCCTCGATTTCCTCTGCGGGATTATCTGCATAGATTGACATATAACTGGGGAAGATTCCTTCCTCCATACCACACAGATAGACATAGGGGAACTCCAGACCTTTCGCACTATGTAGGGTCATCAACACGATATGATCCGCATTTTCATCAAGGGTATCGATATCGGCTACCAAAGCAACTTCTTCCAGGAATCCGCTTAAGGTAGGTTCTTCCGCCTCCTCTTCATAGGTAGCCAACTTATTCACAAGTTCGTTGATGTTGCCTATTCTGTCTTCGATACTCTCTTCATCCTCACCCTCAAGCTCCTTTAAATAGCCGGTCGCATCAAGAATATCATCGATGAGCTCCTTCAAGGAATAGCCCTCCTGATGAATTCTGGACTTTAAGCCTTCAATCAGGCTGACAAAGGGAGTGATCTTGGAAAGCGAACGCTCCAGTCCCGGGATATACTGGGCGCGGGTCAGTGCTTCATAAAAACTCATATTATTTGCCACGGCATACTCATTGACCCGGTCAACTGTGGTAAGACCGATGCCTCGGCGGGGTACATTGATGATCCGCTTCACGGCAATGCTGTCAAGGCCATTATCAATGGTTTTTAAGTAGGCCAGCATATCCTTGATTTCCTTACGGGCATAGAAGTTTACACTACCGATGATCTTGTAAGGAATATTGCGCATAAGAAGCTTCTCCTCGAAGAGTCGCGATTGCGCATTGGTGCGGTACAGAATTGCAAAGTCATGGTAGCTGGCTTCCCCTTGATCCACAATCCTTCCGATTTCTGCAGTAATATGATCCGCTTCCTCAAAGTCAGTTTCAAACTGGGTATAATGAACCGGCTCACCCTCCTCATTCTCTGTCCACAGGGATTTGTCCTTCCGTCCCTGATTATTGCAGATGACTTCATTGGCCGCATTCAGGATGCTCTTTGTTGAGCGGTAATTCTGCTCCAGCTTAATTACCAGAGGATCCGGAAATGCTTTCTCGAAGTTGAGGATATTATAGATATTGGCGCCACGGAATTTGTAGATGGACTGGTCATCATCACCCACTACACAAAGATTATATTCACGATCTCCAAATTCGTTCATACCTGAGGCGAGCATATGAATTAAACGAAACTGCGCAGTATTGGTATCCTGATACTCGTCCACCATAATATAGCGGAATCGGTTCTGATAATAAGTCAGCGCCTCAGGATTCAGACGAAAGAGCTCCACCGTCTTATAGATCAGATCATCAAAGTCAAGGGCATTGCTCTGTCTGAGCCGCTTCTGATATTCCGCATAAGCCTGGGCATAGCGAAGCTGGTTGGGATCGCGCCCGGCATTACTTGCAAAATCATCGGGTGAGATCAGTTCATCCTTTGCCCTGGAGATGACTGAGAGAATAGAGCGTTCATTGGTCTTCTTGGTGTCTATATTTAAGTATTTGCAAACCTCCCGCATCAGCGTCTTCTGGTCATCTGAATCATAGATGGTAAAGCTTCTGCTGTATCCGATGGTCTCGATAAATCTTCTTAAGATTCGCACGCAGGTGGAATGGAAGGTACTGACCCAGATATTCTCAGAGCCATAGCCCACGATTTTATCAACTCTTTCCCGCATCTCCTTCGCAGCCTTGTTGGTGAAGGTGATGGCCAGGATATTATAGGGATTGACCCCGCGTTCCTCAATCAGATAGGCAATTCTGTGGGTTAATACACGGGTCTTGCCGGAGCCTGCACCTGCAAGGATCAGAAGAGGACCCTTATCATGCAGCACTGCCCGTTTCTGTTCTGGGTTTAATGTATCATAGATACTCATATGGTTACCTGCCTGTCTGTCTAAATTAATCGGATTAAGGGCCTTATTCGGACTAATCCACTTATGGTGCATTATAGCATGAAAACAACTCTTGTTCAATCCGAACATGACCTATTCTCTGGCAAATACTGCTATCCATAAGCTTATTTTGGCTTTGACATCTAGTAACGGATACTATATAATAACCTTGAGGTGATTCATTTGGATATGACAAAAGAAGAGTATATCAAGAGCCTGATCGACAGCTTAAAGGATGTCAAATATATCATGCCCGATGATATACCAAATATAGATTTATATATGGACCAGGTCACAACCTTCATGGATAAGCAATTAAAATCCTCCAAACGCTATACCGAGGATAAGCTGCTTACCAAAACGATGATCAATAACTATACAAAAAACCAGCTATTACCTCCACCCAATAAGAAGAAATATACTAAGGAGCATATGTTCCTTTTAATTTTTATCTATTATTTTAAAAATATCCTGTCAATCAATGATATTCAGAGCATCTTTAATCCTCTGACAGAGCGGTATTACGGCGGTAGGTCCGAGGTAAGACTGGAGCAAATCTATGAAGAGATCTTTCGCCTGGAGAAGGAAATGACGGATGCCCTGACGAAGGATATGATCCGTAAGATGACCAAGGCCAAGGAATCCTTTGCAGATGTAGACAAGCAGGAAGACAGGGATTTTCTTACTACATTTTCCTTCATCAGTATGCTGTGCTTTGATGTATATATGAGAAAGCACATGATCGAGAAGATGATAGATGACTCTCTGATGGGTGAAAGCGTAGATAAGGGCAAATCAGCAGCAAAGCCGGAGGAGAAGAAGGAGAAGAAGAAGGCCGAAGAGAAGAAATAAAGGTCGAAGAAATAAAGGTGAAGAGAAGAATAAGGTTTAGAGAAGAGATAAAGGTTAAGTGAAGAAGTAATAGTGAAGAGAAGAAGTTATAAAGACCATATTTATTATTGAATAAAAAAGAACCTAAAAAAGCTCATGTCTTCTATGGCATGAGCTTTTTTGCACGCGTTGGGTACTATTCAGTGTCTGAGAAGGGATCCTTCATTCTGGCAAAGACCACGTCATAGCCGTCATTGCCATAGTTCAGGGAGCGATTTACACGGCTGATGGTGGCCGTGGATGCGCCAGTTTTTTCTGCAATTTCCAAATAAGTCTTGTGGCATCTTAGCATACGTGCCACTTCAAATCTTTGAGATAGAGATAACAATTCGTTCACAGTGCAAATATCTTCAAAAAATGTATAACATTCCTCCGAATCCTTTAAGCTTAATATTGCCTCAAATAAATGATCGACAGCAGAGTTCTTAATGTTCTTGCTCATCGGTAGGACTCCTTTCATCAGCAGTGAATTATAAGATTATTGGAATCAAAACTCCAATAAATGAATTTCACACAGAGTAATTTTATCATGATAAAGCTTTAAAGTAAAGGGCTTTTTATGTTCCTGGGTAAAATATCATAACATTGTCAGAAAAGTTAATAAAACCGATCCGGGCCGAAAAAAGGTCTGTCAAATCTGCGGAAGTCCCTGCGAAAATCTCTGCGGAAATCTCTTCTGAAATCTCTTCGGAAGTCCCTGCGGAAATCTCTGCGAAGGTCCCTGCGGAAATCTCTCCGAAACTCGCCCCGCCGAAAATCAAATGGGTCACGACAACCACCGCATCCAAAGCCGTTGTAACATGACATAGTATCAACTCCTTTCTACAATCAGTATATGCAACAGGAGAAAAATGGTGAAGCACGTAGAAACTTTATGCAAAATCGGGATATCTGTCATGAAAGCAAGAATAAGGAAGGAGGGTAGAAGAATTACACTTTTGTGTAATTTTTAGATAATCTGTCCATACTAAATCAGATGAATATCCAAAAACTGTGCTGTAACTAATTTACAAAGCATTCGTCTAATTCTTTAGAGGCATCATGTTTTGGAAGTATAAAAATACCAAAGATTGACAGTAAATGGGAAAAGAGTTAAGATAGTACTGATGCCCGAAATGGAGGAAACAATGAGAGGATATAAAAGGCATAAGAGCCGGTTAAGACAGATCATATTAATAATTCTCGGCATAGAGGTTATGGCTATCCTCGCTGAGCTGGCCTATATAGAGCTGCGGCCAAGGGTTGTAAAAGCAGTGACAGTGGAAGCGGGAGAACAGAAGCTGGATGTAAGCAGGTTTCTGCGCAGTAAAGAGCAGGAAGGTAGGTTCTTAACGGATATCCAGGCTTTGAATACCAGTATACCCGGTATTTATCAGGTACAGATTCAAATCGGCCGCAGAGTGCACACCTCCCTGCTGAAGGTAGTGGATACCGTGGCACCCGATGTTCTTGTAAGCGATCAGTGGGCGCTTCTTGGGGAAACGATCGATCCCAGAAGCTTTATTACAGAGGTTAAGGATGTTACCTCTACCACAGTATATTTTAAGAAGGCCCCGGATACTACCCATCCTGGTGAAAAGGAGGTAATCCTGGTAGTTGAGGATAGCGGGAAGAATTGCGTGGAGAAGACAGCAAAGCTTACCGTCCTGGATGTAAAGAGCACGGTGACCAAGGAAGCCGGCTCACCTATGGATATAAGCATCAGAGACTTTATGGAAAACAGCGATCAATATCAGGCCGACCTGTTAACCGACCTATCTGGCATAGATTCGACCAAACCTGGAGACTACCCTGTGGAACTGACGATCAATGGCAAAACAGTAACAGGAACCATCAAGATTGTGGATACTACCGCGCCTAAGGCACTTCCGGCCAACACTGTGGTTTGGCTTGGGGATACGCCAAAAGCTGAGGAGCTTGTGACTGATATTGAGGATGTGTCTGAGGTTACGGTAAGCTACAAGGACACACCTGACTTTACGAAGTTAGGTGAGCAGACCCTAAGCTTACTCCTTGCAGATACTTTTGGTAATCAGACAGAACTTGCGGTCCCCATTACGGTGAAGAAGGATACCGAGCCACCGGTGATCCAGGGGGCTAGCGATAAGCTGGTGTATATCGGCGAATCGATCTCTTATAAGAAAGGTATCACTGTGACGGACAACAGGGATAAGGACCTGACCTTTACCGTGGATAACAGTAAGGTCAACCTGAAGAAGGAAGGTACCTATACCGTAACCTATACTGCTAAGGATACAGCCGGTAATGAAACTACCAAGAAGATTAAGGTTGTTGTGAAACGCTTTTCCATTACGATGGATGAGTTAAATGTATTATGTGATCAGGTTTTGGCAAAAATTACAAATGACAGTATGACAAAGCGAGATATTGCCTATGCCATCTACAAATGGATCAAGCAAAATGTCAGCTATACCGGTGACTCCGATAAATCCGACTGGATTGCAGAGGCTTACAGGGGAATGACAAACAAATTCGGAGATTGCTTTACCTATTTTGCTGTTGCTCAGGCCCTGTTAACCAGAGCAGGGATTGACAATATGGAGGTAACCAGAGTCGGAGGCAGAACAAGGCATTACTGGAATCTGATCAACTGCGGTGATGGCTGGTATCATTTTGACTCCTGTCCTCATAAGGATCACAAGCAGACCTTTATGCTTACAGATAAAGAAGTTGAGGAATATACCAAGATTCGGGGAAATAATTACTATACCTTCGATAAATCACTATATCCCAGAACACCGGAGCAATAAAGGAGG
>JAJUHH010000182.1 GCA_029267975.1 Clostridiales bacterium | reverse complement strand
TGAGCAAAGTGCTTCCATGGAAGATATCGCAAAGTCCAGTGAAAAGCTTGCCTTACTTGCGATTGACCTGCAGGATTTGATTAAGAGATTTAAGGTATGATCATCATGACTTAGAAGTAAGCCTGCCAGATACAAGGGCTTTTACTTTCATAAATGAATAACTGTAGTAAATGTTAATGGAAGGAACAATATACACCAAGTCATACACTATTTCAGGGACTGCTTCAAAGTAATCAGAGGTCCGATAAGAGTGTATCGCAGGATATGTTGTTCTTTCTTTTATAACTTACAATATTCAACAGCAGGTTTATAGTTGTATTTCAAAGCATATTACGATAGAATAGATATCGAGCTATTGCATGTACTTACATATACGCAAAACATTTTCAGAAGACTAAAATACTTAGGAATGGAGTTATTATGAAGATTTATTTGATCAGGCACGGAGAGACGGACTGGAATCTGCAGGGCAGGTTTCAGGGAAGAGAAGATATTCCGCTCAATGAGACCGGTATTCTTCAGGCGAGGCGCTGTGGTTTGGCACTTCAGGGGGAAGAATTCAAAGCAATTATAACAAGTCCTTTATGTCGGGCAAAAAAGACGGCAGAGATTATTGGGGAATATATTAATTTACCCAGGGTAATTGTAGAGGAGGGAATCACAGAGCGTGATTTTTCTAAGGTCTCCGGCATGACCCCCAAGGAACGGGAGGCTTTTTATGCATCCGGAGAAGTAGATGATAAGGAACCCTGGGAATTGTTATGTAACCGGATGATAGCAAATCTTCATAAATATGCAGAACAGTATTCTAATTCCAATATCATCATGGTATCCCACGGAGCTTCCATCAACTCGGTTTTATCCGCCCTAAGCAGCGGAAGAACCGGAACCGGAAAGATTATTCTCAAAAACACCTGCATCAATATCATTTATTATGAGGCTGGGAAGCTGCGACTTGGACAATATAACATGACAGCAGAGGAATATCTGGAATTTAAGAAGCAGGAACTGGGTGTAAAAATATAGATAAATGCACACAAGATAAGCGGGCCAATTAGCCCGCTTTTTAAATCCGGATACAAATTATGGATTTCTCATTGACAAGCTATGGCTGCAGTGCTATGATAAGGTTTCGCATAATATTTACCGCGGGTTTTCTTGGCAAAATCCAAGGAAAAAAGTGTAGCCTGGAGACAGGTTGCACGGTCGCTTGGCAAGATATTTGAAAAAATATTACTACCAGGAGGAACAATATGATTGAAGTTAAACACATTTCTAAGACCTTTCGGGTCAGCCGGCGAAGTGCCGGTTTTTCTGAAGCATTCAAAGCTCTGTTTCATAGGCAGTATGAATGCATCAAAGCGCTCGATGACATATCCTTTACCATAGAGGATGGGGAAATGGTCGGGTACATCGGTCCCAATGGTGCTGGGAAAAGCAGCACAATTAAGGTGCTAAGCGGTATCTTGACACCGGATCAGGGGCAATGCAACATCGACGGAAGAGTTCCATGGAAGAACAGAATTGAACATGTAAGGGATATTGGGGTTGTCTTTGGACAACGGTCGCAGCTATGGTGGGACGTGCCGGTCATTGACTCCTTTGAGTTGTTGCGGGATATCTATCGTATAGCAGCCAGGACCTATAAGGATAATCTTGAGGAGCTGGTTACACTGCTGAATCTGGAGGATATTATAAGGACACCTGCCAGGCAGCTATCGCTGGGACAGAGGATGCGCTGCGAGATTGCTGCTTCCCTGCTTCATAGTCCAAAGATTTTGTTCTTAGATGAACCTACCATTGGCCTGGATGCTGTATCCAAGCTTGCCGTCAGAGAATTTATTCTGCAGAGAAATAAAACCCACAAAACGACTGTTATCTTAACCACCCACGATATGCAAGATATCGAAAGCTTAACAAAACGTATTATCTTAATCGGTAAGGGCAAGATCCTTATGGATGGCAGCCTTGAGGAGATACGTAAGCAAGTTGAAACAAGCGGTCAGAACGCAGACGAGCTTTCGATCGATGAAATCGTGGCATCTCTTTACCACAAATATCAGATATCATAGGATGCCCCCCCTCTTACCCACAAGAGAGGGAACTTGTCATGCCCAAAAATCTGATCGTAAGGAGAGAAACAAAATGAAACATGATAAATATAAAGATAATAATTTAAGGCAATATCTCTCTTTCTTTCGAATGAGATTTATCGCCGGCCTGCAATACCGGGCTGCGGCCTTGTCAGGGATCTCCACGCAATTCGCCTGGGGTGTGCTGGGACTGCTTCTTTATAAAGCCTTCTATGAGACTGATCCCAATGCCTTTCCCATGACCTTTCAAGCTTTGGCCTCCTATCTCTGGCTGCAGCAGGCCTTCCTGTCACTATTCATGGCCTGGATTCTGGAAAATGAGATCTTTCAGACCATCACTTCCGGTGGGATTGCCTATGAGCTATGTCGCCCCATTGATTTATATGGAATGTGGTTTGTGCGGAGTATGGCAAACCGCTTATCCAAGGCAGTGCTGCGCTGCATGCCCATCCTGATCTTTGCAGCCTTTTTGCCGTCCCCCTATGGAATCGGTCTACCACCTGATCCCATTGCTGGCTTAGGTTTTCTGCTCACCTTGGTCCTGGGATTTCTGGTGGTGGTTGCCTTCTGTATGCTGGTCTATATTTCTACTTTTTTTACTTATTCTCCAACCGGAATCAGAATGGTTGCCATAAGTGTAGTTGAATTTTTATCAGGCGGCGTGATTCCCCTGCCCTTTCTGCCGGATAAGCTTCGCTGGTTAGTGGAGCTGCTGCCCTTTGCATCCATGCAAAATGTACCCCTGCGGGTGTATTCCGGAGATATCTCGGGAATGGATATCCTGGCTAAGGCAGGGCTGCAGCTCTTTTGGGTTGTTGCGCTTATATGGCTGGGACAGAGCATCACAAGAGTGGCCCTAAAGCGGGTTGTGGTACAGGGAGGTTAAGGAGAAAATGAGTTTATATATGAAATTTATGGGAATACATCTGAAAGGGGCCATGCAATATAAGATTTCCTATCTGCTTACCATGCTAGGGCAGTTTCTGGTGTCCTTTAATGTATTCCTCGGAATATTATTTATGTTTGATCGTTTTCATGAAGTGAAGAGTTATCGCTTCAGTGAGGTGCTTTTGTGTTATTCCATCGTACTTTTCAGCTTTTCTTTTGCAGAGATGTTCATGAGAGGTTTTGATGCCTTTGCATCCACCATAGGCAATGGGGAATTTGACCGGATCCTGCTAAGGCCAAGAAACATTATTCTGCTGGTGGTATCCAGCAAGATAGATTTCACACGCTTTGGAAGGATGATTCAGGCAGTGATTATACTGATTTATGGAATAAGGAAATCCGAGTTGGTCTGGGGGCCTGCGAGAATACTTACGCTGCTGCTTATGATTGCCGGAGGAGTTGTTATATTTGGATGTCTCTTTCTGGTGTACGCCAGCATTTGCTTCTTCACCCTGGAGGGGCTGGAGTTCATGAACATATTAACAGACGGGGCCAGAGAATACGGCAGATATCCCTTTGATGTCTATGGTAAGGCTGTCATGCGTTTTTGCACTTATCTGGTTCCCTACACCTTATTTCAGTATTATCCCTTTCAATACCTGATTGGCAGGACAGACCGACTTTATTACCTGCTGTATCCGCTGATCGGGTGCCTGTTTATGATCCCTTGCCTGGTGTTATGGCGCTTTGGGGTCAGACATTATCAGTCAACCGGATCCTGATATAGAAAAAAGCTGTCAGAATATTCTGACAGCTTGTAGCTACCTAATAGGTACACTTCATTTTAAAGCTTAACACATTGCAAAGAAAAAGTCTAGTAATATTTTATTTTGATAGTATGATTAAATTGTTGAGACTGTTCACACCCAGCTAGACATGATGTTAAAAGCTCTACAAAGGTTCCTGTGTTGAGCCGCTTTCGCTTAATTACTCCGATACGGAAGCCTTAGCAGAGATCATAAGTGTAAGACTACTGACAGTTGTGAACAGTACCCTAGGAATGACACACGTAATTGGAGCCGTTAGAATTGATTCGTATATAGTTAGGAGGACAACATGCCAGAACAACAAACAGCATCCGGCTTGGAAAGAAAGCTGGAGGAACAGCATTTGGAGCGCTGCATACAAATTATTGAAAGTAATATTGAGGACTATTCAAGGGAGTACGATAAATTAAGCGCAGAGACCAAGGACCTATATGATAATTACCGTTCCAGTAATCCCGAGCTGCACAATGACCTGGTGATCGGTCTGGACATGAAATCCCAGGTGGAACGAAACCTGAAAAAGAACCTGATGGCCTTGAAAAAGCCCTATTTCGGGCGGATTGATTATAAGGAGGATGAGGATGGATCAAGTTATTCCTTGTATCTTGGCAAGAATGGAATCCGAAGAAATATCACAGAAAGTGTCATAGTAGACTGGCGTGCCCCAATTGCTAGTGTGTATTATGACAGCGATATCGGGCGAAGCTCTTATCCCACACCCATGGGAGACCGGATTGAGATAGAACTATTTCTTAAGAGAACCTATGAGATTGAAGATAGGAAGCTGATTGATTTTTATGACTCGGATGTAGTAGCAAATGACGAATTCCTCACCAAGTACTTAAGTAAGAACAAAGAGGTGGTTTTAGGAGAAATCATTGCCACCATCCAGAAGGAACAGAACGAGATCATTCGTGATTCACCCTGGCATAGCGTTATTGTACAGGGGGTTGCGGGAAGTGGTAAAACCACGGTGGCGATGCATCGCATATCTTATATTCTGTATAATTACAAGGATAAATTCCGACCGGAGGAGTTCTTTATCATCGGAAGCAACAAGATGCTCCTAAATTACATCACAGGGGTCCTGCCCAATTTGGATGTTTATCACGTGAATCAAATGACTATGGAGGAATTCCTCTTATTCCTGTTAGATAAGGACTTTAACCTCAAAACAGGCAAATATACCCTGGCAGGAAGCTTTCTTAAGCTGGAAGATGCCGGCTCAAGAGATGCTGAGATGGTAAGAATAAAGTCAGAGCTGAAGCGCTTTAAGGGCTCCATCCATTATATCAAGGCATTAACTGCTTATATGAAGCAATATGAGATCGACGCCGTAACCTCGGATTCGGTAAAGTATGATAATGCAGTGCTTTACTCCAAGGAGGAGATCCTGTATTTCTTGAATTTCTTTGCAGATTTGCCCTTGCAGGAGAAGATTGACCTCTTAAATAAGCGCCTGACCTATAAGATTGCCTCAATCAATGAAGAAAAGGATAAAAGAAAAGAGGAAATTAGGGCCGAGGTCAATAAATACAAAAACTATTTTGGCAGCCGCAGCAAGAAATATAATCTGATGGAGATTTATCTTGGTTTTCTTGAGGATCTGACACGCAACCGAGCACGCTATAAAGAGCAAGGGATTCTGATTCCGGGAGATCAGGTAATTGCTTTGTTATTACAGGAACTGCAGCGTAAGAGAATTGATATTTATGATCTGGGAATGCTGAATTTCATTAAAAGACGCATTAAGATGACCAAGGACTATGAGTACGTTAGCCATATTGTCATTGATGAGGCCCAGGACTTTGGTGTTATGCTCTTTCAGATTCTGAAGAGCTTATTTAAGAATTGCACCTATACCATCATGGGTGACATATCACAGAACATTTATTATGACACCGGTATGAATGACTGGGAAATCCTAAAGCAGGAGGTATTTTCTCCTGAGAAGGATCGCTTCTATGTCCTGGCCAAGAGCTATCGCAACACAGTGGAGATCTCGGATTACGCTACCAAGGTGCTGCGTAAATGCAGCTTTAAGACCTATGATATTGAACCGATCCTGCGCCATGGGAAGGAGGTTATGATAACCAAGGTCAGCTCAGAGGAGCAGATGACAGCAAAGGCTGTGGACGCCATTCAGCAGATCAGAGAGAATGGATATGACACAGTTGCCATTATCTGCAGAACGGTGGAGGAAGCTGTGAAGGTCAGAAAACTCTTAAGTCCCCATGTGGAGATAAGTCATGTGGAGGGTGAGCTTGAGGATATGAGCTTTACCAATGGAAATATGGTTCTGCCCATCCATATGACCAAGGGTCTGGAATTTGATGCAGTTGTTCTGTGGAATCCGGACAACAATAGCTATCGTTATACGGATGAGGATGCCAAGCTTCTTTATGTAGCCATTACCCGTGCCATGCATGAGCTTCATATTGTGTATCAGGGAGAGTTGTCAGGCTTGCTAGAATAAAAGAGGTTAAAACAAATCCGGTATATATGCGGATAAAGCAATT
>JAJUHH010000181.1 GCA_029267975.1 Clostridiales bacterium | reverse complement strand
GATGAGGGTGTGCTTCTAGGGATGCGTCTTTTGTTCTCAGATAACGAATTGTCTCTGTGGGATGCAGAACCTTGTATTTACAAATGAATGCAAGATTTAGTATAATTATTTTAAACAACATGGTATTATAAACCGCTTTAAAATTGAAAGTAAGTCATGCGCTGTATCGATATCTAACAGCAGAAAATTTATATTATTAGGGGAGAAAGAGAATGAGAGAGTATAGTATCGGTTCCATTGTGCCATTTGGCAATTATCAATGGCGTGTTCTTGATATTCAAGGTGATACAGCCTTGGTGATAACTGAATATATAATCGAACAGCAACCCTATAATAATTATGCTGGTGATGTGACATGGGCGGACTGCTCACTGCGAAAATATCTGAACGGTGAGTTTTATAATAAGTTCACTGGAGCCGAACAGGCTAGGATCATTCCGGTAGTAAACAAAAACAAGGACAACCCCTGGTACGGTTCAAGAGGGGGAGAAGATACGCAGGATTACATATTTCTTCTGGATATTGAAGAAGCAGTTTGCAAATATTTCGGTGACAGCAGTGCAAATCTTGAAAACCGCAGCCCCAAACAACGATACTGGTTTCAAAAGAAGGATGAGAACAACCCCAAGAGAAGATCATCCCTGGAGGGGTATATCTGGTGGTGGTGGCTTCGGACTCCTGGGCGGGACAACAGACGAGCCGTATATATCCACGGTGACGGTAATTTAGGAATACAGGGAAATGGTACCTACCGCTACAGCAGCAACACCATTCATCCTACTACAGGGGATAACAGCGGCGGAGTTCGTCCTACTTTGTGGTTAAGACTGGATTAAGACGGGAGAGCCTGGAGAAATCTGAATGATTATATTGATAATTTGAGAGCCTTGCAGCCTTATATTAGAGGCTGCAAGGCTCTTTAAGCTTATAAGATTTAATATTTTAAGACATTAAGTGCTTTCTTTTTCTTGACGGAAATATCTTCGGTTGCTATAATAGAATAGCTGGTAAAAATTAAATATGGCGACATAGCCAAGCGGTAAGGCATGGGTCTGCAACACCCTGATCACCAGTTCAAATCTGGTTGTCGCCTTGAACAAGAAAAGACGTATCACATAAAGTGATGCGTCTTTTCTTGTTCTTTAGGAAGACACCAGATTTGAACTGTGTGCAAGATCTGGTTGTCGCCCAGGAAGACCTCAGCTTGAATTATATACAGTCCTATGCATTCGGATAAATCACCCTTACCTTATTCTTCTCAAGCATTTCCATCCATTCATCACTTGGTTGTTTATCTGTAATAAGGTAATCTATCTTACTGAAATTACATACAGTGCGGTAAGATATAATCCCAAACTTCCTGCTGTCGCAAAGCAATACTGATTTGCGGCAGTTTTTCAATATTGTTTGCTTCATGTATACATCATCATCATTTACATCGGCGATTCCGCGCTCAAAGGAAATTCCTCTAACGGAAAAGAAAGAAAGATCCGTATAAAATTCTTCTATTCGGCTGCGGGCAGCCTCCCCCAAAAAGCCGCGGGAATAGGTGCTCATCCATCCACCGGTACAATAAATCTGAGCAGGCAGCTGATCCAGACATTGCAATGCAGTATGTGCACTTGTTGTCAGGATCTTCAAATTTCTCTGATTAACAAGATGTTTCACCAGGTGAGCGCTGGTACTGGTGGAATCAAGGAAGATAAACATACCATCTTCGATCAGCTTCGCTGCCAGCGAAGCTATAATATCTTTCTCTGTCGACAGCTCATTGATCCTAAGCTGAAAGGGGATCTCCGAATTCTGACGCTCAATCAGAACACATCCGCCATAGGTACGACGAACTAAGCCCTCCTTCTCCAGCTGATCCAAATCCCTGCGGATCGTTGATGGACTTACATAATATTTCTTGGCTAATTCATTCACATAAACCGATTTTCTTTCCTGCAATTCCTTTAGAATATATTCCAAACGCTCAAGGTTAAGCATCCTGCTTTACACATCCTCTTTTATTCCGTAATCTATTCCAATAATCAAACCAACTGCACAAGATCTGCATCTGTTCAAAATCTTAATCGCATTAAAATCCTAATCTCACTCATCATCCTGATTGCAATCTTGGATTTTATCATTAATTTAAGTTATCATACTTTTTGCTGGTATGCAATCCTTCCATTGATCAGGCTTGAGTTTGCCGTTGATCAGGCATGAGTTTGCATTTGATCAGACTTAAGTTTACTTATAATCAGCCTTGTGATTGCAGTATCTGACGTAAACATTCGCATGTTAAACATTGTGCGATGAAATTAGTAAATGTGCAAGTATATAAATCAAAATAAGCATAAACGTTCATGATAAAGCGATATATAGCTTTGAAATGTAATACATTTTAAAATTATGGCTGCAAAATTTGAAAAACGATGTTAGAAATCAGAAGAAATATAAAATATAATGCTCATTTGCTCTCGTTTGTGCTCTTGACAAAGCTATTGGTTTTTATATACTTTAAGCAACTGGTACCCGAAAGGAGAATGGTATATGAGACAAATTCCAAGCACTATGAAAGCATTAGTTGCATTCGGTAAAAATGATTATCGTTTGGTAACTGATTACCCCACACCTGATTGCGGGCCCGACGATATCATCATCAAAACAGAAGCCTGTGGTATCTGTGCGGGTGACTTAAAATGCTGGCACGGAGCAGCTATGTTCTGGGGGGATGAGACACAGCCCTCTTGGGTAAAACCGCCCTTTATTCCCG
Organism: Clostridiales bacterium; assembly: GCA_029267975.1. Taxonomy (GTDB): domain Bacteria; phylum Bacillota; class Clostridia; order Lachnospirales; family Lachnospiraceae; genus Mobilitalea. The sequence goes on along the minus strand of JAJUHH010000181.1, from coordinate 3,606 downwards.
GACATGAATTTTTAGGCCTGGTTGTTGAGGTTGGCAGCAATGTAAAGGATTATGTAATTGGGGATCGAATTACAGCAGATCAAATTGAACCCTGTGGTGAATGCCGCTTCTGTAAGACGGGTCATTATTGGATGTGCCAGCCCCACAATATATTTGGTTTTCAGAGCACAAACAATGGTGGTATGGCTGAATACGTAAGGTTCTCCAAGCACTCTGTTATCAGCAAGGTTCCTAAGGAGATGCCGCTGGAAGATGCATTATTAATTGAACCTTACTCCTGCTCCAAGCATGCGGTTGACCGGGCACAGATTGGCTGTGAGGATATCGTAGTAATCTCCGGTGCAGGCACCCTAGGATTAGGAATGGTTACCTATGCTCGAATGAAAAATCCCAAGAAGCTCATTGCTCTTGATATGATTGACGCACGTCTGGATAAAGCAAAGGAATTCGGAGCAGATCTGGTACTTAATCCGGGAAAAGAGAACGTTGTCCAGACTATCATGGACCTAACTGAGGGCTACGGATGTGATATCTATATTGAAGCAACCGGACACCCCTCCAGTGTAACACAAGGACTAAGCATGATCCGTAAATTAGGCCGTTTTGTTGAATCTAGCGTCTTTGGTGAGCCCACTACGGTTGACTGGTCCATCATCGGAGACAGAAAGGAGCTGGATCTCTTAGGTTCCCATCTCAGCCCCTATTGCTATCCTTTTGTGATTGAAAATATCGCTAACGGTAATTTAAAGACCAATGGAGTCGTATCCCGTATATTCCCTCTGGAGGATTGGGAAAAGGCTTTTGAGTATAGCTCAGGGAAGTATGGAGACTTTAAGGTTGCATTTAAATTTTAATCAAATGCAATAAGGATCGGTTGAATATTTACATAGAAAGAAATGAGACACAATAGTTCATAAGTTTATCTTCTGTCAAAGGTGGATAAACAGAAGAATGATGACTTGAAAGGAAAAACTTTGATGGATGATTTAAAACTAGTTATTTTTGATATGGATGGAGTAATCTTTGACAGCGAGCCTTTGCATGATAACGCAAAACGAAGGCTTATTAAGGAAGGGGGAATTACCGAACAGGTTGATGATCTATCCTGGTCAGTTGGGTTGCCCAGTAAATTATTATGGAGCAATATGATCTCAAGATATGGCTTGACCAAATCGGCAGAAGAGCTGGAATATCTGCAATACAAGTATATTCTGGAGGAAGTAAAAGACAGGGATATCAAAACCAGCGAGGGATTCGTAGAAGTATTACAATTCCTGCGAAAGCAAGGCATTAAGATCGGATTAGGCTCTTCCTCAGATCGGCATTATGTTGATGACGTCCTACATTACTATGGCATATATCAGTATTTTAATTATACAGTTGCCGGTGATGAGGTTGCCAATAAAAAGCCCAGTCCTGATATTTATCTCAAAGTACTTGAATTGGCCGGCTATAAAGCATCAGAAGCGATAGCAGTAGAGGATTCTAAAGCAGGGAGCGAGGCTGCGACAGCCGCAGGACTTAATTGTATCGGATATATTAACCCCACCTCGGGCAGTCAGGATCTATCGAAATGTTTTATGAAAATTAACAAGATAAGTCAGATTACAGAAGTGATATCTAAACTATCATAAGCAATTAGAGAATTTGATAAGAAAAGCATGAGCGAAAGAAAGGCGATATTCCATCGCTTGTCACCGTCAATAATCCATTACCGGCGCTTAAAGTACTAAAAACAAAGCATTTACATGCATAAAACTGTTCTAATAATCATATCAATCAGTCCCCAGAATATCTTATTTTGGGGACCATAAGTCTAATGAGGTTTTGGTAAAGATAAAATAACTTGTCGGAGGAAAATCTATATGACGAAATTTTTATTTAAGAATGACAAAAACATTTATAAGGCAAATTTACATTGCCATACCACGGTTTCTGATGGAAGATGGACACCTGAGCAAACCAAAGAAATGTATAAAGCAAAAGGCTACGCCGTAGTTGCATTCTCAGACCATAATAACCTGGTAAACCACTCCTACCTAAATGACGACAGCTTTCTTGCGTTGAATGCCTGTGAGGTAAATATTACACAGTCTCTTCCTGACGAACCATTTGAAAAGAAAAAAGTTTATCATCTTAACCTTATATCTACCGATCCGAATATCAGGCAAACTCCTCCATGTATGGAGATGGATTATAATGATATGGATGCTATCAATAAGTACATAAAAGACAGAACAGAGGATGGCTTTTTCGTAAGCTATAATCATCCCTATTGGTCCATGCAGACCTATGAGGATTACAGCAGGCTGGAGGGCTTGTTTGCAATGGAGATTTACAATCATGGCTGCGAGGTTAGTGGTGGATATTATGGCTATAATCCTCAGGTTTACGATGAAATGCTTCGCTGCAATAAGAAGCTTTACTGCTTATCAACGGATGATAATCACGCCCCGAGAGATGCCTTTGGTGGATTTGTTATGATCAACAGTAAGAGCTTAACCTATGGTGATATTATAGAAGCCCTGAAACAAGGTGATTTTTATTCCAGTCAGGGGCCGGAGATTTATGAAATCTCCCTGCAAGAGAACAAACTGCATATAAAATGTTCTGACGCTAAACTGATCGTCGTATATACCGATGGAAGAAGATGTCATTTCATCGAAGGGGATTCTCTAAAGGAGGCAGATTTTCAGCTTACAGGGAATGAAAAATATATTCGGGTTATGTGCCGGGACAAGGATCATCGTGACGCAAATTCTAATGCATATTGGCTTTCTCCCACTCTGCTTCCTTAAAGCCAATCAAAATAAAGTCATCTCCGATCAGCAGCGGGCGTTTGATCAGCATCCCGTCCGAGGCTAAGAGGGTAAGCTTTTCTTCCAGGGACATGGTATTGAGTCTGTTGCTTAAATCAAGTTCCTGGTACTTCATTCCGCTGGTATTGAAGAATTTCTTAATGTCAAGCTTACTTAGTTCCAGCCACTTTGCTAATTCGGAGTAGCTAGGGGTATCCTCTACAATATGCCTGTCCGTATAAGATACCTGATGATTCTCCAACCATTTTTTTGCTTTTTGACAAGTAGAGCACTTTGGATATTCTATAAATAGTACACTCATGTTAACTTTCCTCCTGCGTTTGTCTGTTCAGATCAATTTGCTTTTTATTGTACCTTATAATTAATATTTTGGACAGGGAATAGTTGAGCTTTTTTAAGAATGAGTAAGGGGTGACATCCTTTCTGCCAGTAAAATGAGAAGGGTTGTCACCTCCATTTTGATATTATATGGGGAAATGTTTGATTTTTCATTTGCATATTAGGAAAAGGATATTAAATACCAATATTTTATCAAATGTGATATTATATTATTTAATAGCAATGAAAAAAATATGGTAGAAATTCAAGTAAAAGGTAATTAGAAAGCAGTAAGATAAGCCTTTATAAAAATGGACGGGTTCATCTATGTATACCATATACCATCAAAGGAAAGGAAGGACATGTAATATGAAAGCAGCAGTTTTTTATGGAAAGCATGATCTTAGAATTCAGGATATTCCTACACCGGAACCAAAAGCCGGAGAAGTCCTGATCAAGGTTATGGCCT
>JAJUHH010000180.1 GCA_029267975.1 Clostridiales bacterium | reverse complement strand
GGTAGTGAAACTGCCGGGGCAAGCCAATTTAATGAGGATGGTATGAGTTATGAGACAATATTGTGGGTCGTTCATTTATACTCCTCTTATATTGCCGGAGGAGGATCTTTTATCTGTGGAAGATTTGGGATTTGGATTCTCTACTCTGGGATTATATTTGTAATCGTTAGATACACTGCTTTTACCCTGCTTTTTAGAAGATGTGTCCTTGCTGTTACTCAAAGTTGTACACTCCTTTCCTGTTTTCTAGTAGTGTTTTGCAAAAATATTTGCTTTTATGCATTGATTTTTACATAATACTTTTTCGCAATAAAGTATTGACAAATGAAAGCGAAGGTATTAGTATAAAGTCATCAATAAGTGAAACCGTTGAGAAAGAGGAGTAAGCTTTAGTACGACATCTCAGAGAGTCGCAGGTGGTGTGAATGCGATATGGAGTTTTTAGCTGAATGGGCTTTTGAGGGCAACCCGAAATCATAGTAGGCGTTGACGGAAACCATGACCGTTATCAGACATGGCATATATAGTTCGTATATGAAAGTAAGTGGGCATAAGTAAACGTAAGAATAGCTGTACTTAAGTCAATTTGAGTGGTACCGCGGATAACATTCGTCTCAAGTATATTTTTATACTTGGGACTTTTTTATTGTACAGAAAACTTCTCTGAATTTTTACTCGTACGATAAAAATGTATCCTAACGAAGCCACTACACTTTGACAGACCACGAATGGCGAGAACGAAATAATATAATAGCCGTAAAGAGGCGGCAGTAAGGGAGGATTTATATGAAAAAATTAGTAACATTCGTATTAGTGATCGCTATGGTAATGAGCATGATGACAGGCTGTGAAGCAAAGAAAGACGGTAAGATTACAATAGGCATCGGACAATTTGCAGAGCATGCTTCTTTGGATAACTGCAGGGAAGGCTTCCTGGCGGGACTTGCTGAGGCTGGTTATGTGGAGGGAGAGAACCTGCAGGTTCTATTTGAGAATGCTCAGGCAGATACCGGAATAGCAGGACAGATCGCTAATAATTTTGTATCTAACAAGGTAGATCTGATCTGTGCGATAGCAACTCCTATGGCACAGAGTGCTTTCGGAGCGGCAAAGGGTAGCGATATACCCGTAATCTTTACCGCAGTAACCGATCCGATCTTAGCAGAGCTTGCCAAGGCAGACGGTACACCCAATGGCAATACTACCGGTACCAGTGATAAGCTCCCTGTAGAAAAGCAGCTTGAGATGATCCGTAAGATTTTACCTGAGGCAAAGACCATTGGTATTATGTACAGCACCAGTGAGGTTAACTCCATATCCGCAATTGAGGAATATAAGGCTGTAGCCGGCAACTATGGCTTTGAAATTGTAGAAAGCGGTATTTCAGCCACGGCAGATATTCCGCTGGCAGCAGATAATTTATTACAGAAGGTAGATTGTATCAATAATTTAACCGATAACACAGTGGTAAGCTCCTTACCCATTATCCTTGAGAAAGCGGCAGCAAAGCACATTCCAGTATTCGGAAGTGAAGTAGAACAGGTGAAGATAGGATGCCTTGCTACGGTAGGACTTGATTATTATGATCTTGGTAAGCAGACCGGTGCCATGGCTGCACAGGTATTAAAGGGAGAGAAGAAAGCCAGCGAAATTAATTTTGAAGTGATTGAAGAAGCATCCTTCTATGGAAATACTGCGGTTGCAAGTAATCTGGGCATCACCCTGCCGGAGGATCTGGTGAGCAGTGCGAAGGAAATGTTTGATGAGATTACTGAGTCTGAGTAAGACGGTAAGTCATCAAATTCTATCTCAGGAGGTAAGTGAATGGAGTTTTTGCTAACATTTATACTTGGTGTATTGGAGGAAGGTCTTCTTTATGCGATCATGGCCCTTGGGGTCTATATTACCTATAAGATCCTGGACTTTCCGGATCTGTCTGTAGACGGAACCTTTCCTCTGGGGGGCTCCATTACAGCGGTTCTTATTATCGCAGGAATTTCGCCCATCCTTACCCTTTTTATCGCATTTTTCATCGGTGCCCTTGCAGGAATATTAACCGGTCTCATTCATGTGAAGCTAAAGGTGCGGGATCTTCTTTCGGGTATTATTGTGATGACAGCCTTGTATTCCATCAATTTAAGAATTGCGGGCAAAGCCAATCTCGCAATCTTTACAAAGGATACCATCTTTGATAATGCGTTCCTGAATGAGAATACACCGGTGATATTAAAAGATTACTTAACCTTAATCATCCTGTTTATCATTGTGGTCATTATGAAGCTCTTATTGGATCTGTATCTTAAGACAAAGTCAGGTTACCTGTTAAGAGCGGTCGGAGATAACGATACTCTGGTAACCTCTCTGGCTAAGGATAAAGGCTTTGTGAAGATTGTCGGTCTTGCTATTGCCAATGCCTTTGTGGCCCTGGCCGGCTGTATCTATACCCAGAAGAGTGGATTTTTTGAGATTTCTTCCGGTACAGGTACCATCGTGATCGGATTGGCCAGTGTTATCATCGGAAGCAATGTATTTAAGCGGCTTACATTTTTTAAAGCAACAACGGCAGTCATTGCCGGATCGGTCATTTATAAGCTGTGTGTAGCTCTGGCTATCTGGGCCGGCATGGCAGCCTCTGACCTAAAGCTTATTACTGCAGTATTGTTCCTGCTTATACTTGTGGTAAGTAATGAGCGTAAAAGGAGGGTGAAGGTAAGTGCTTGAGCTAGTTAATATCAATAAATTATACAATCCCGGAACCGTCAACGAGATGTGTCTGTTCAAGGATTTTAACCTGACCGTAGCCGATGGTGAATTCGTGTCCGTTGTTGGAAGTAACGGCTCGGGTAAGACCTCCATGCTCAATATTATATGTGGCAGCATTCCTGTTGACAGCGGAGTCATCCGGATAGGCAGTGAGGATATTACCGGCATGCCGGAGTTTAAGAGGCAGAGAAGAATCGGAAGAGTATATCAAAATCCTGCTATGGGTACCTGCCCATCCATGACAATTCTGGAGAATATGTCATTGGCAGATAATAAGGGGAGAAGCTTTAATCTTGCCAGAGGTACGAATAAGAAACGAGTGGAGTTCTACCGGGAAAGCCTGCGTTCCTTGAAGCTGGGTCTGGAGGATAAGCTTCATGTACCGGTGGGATCCCTGTCAGGCGGCCAGAGACAGGCAATGGCATTATTAATGGTAACCATGACACCCATTGAATTTCTTATTCTGGATGAGCATACAGCAGCTCTGGATCCGAAGACAGCTGAGCTGATCATGCAATTAACCGACCAGGTGGTAAAGGAGAAGAGGATTACTACCATCATGGTAACCCACAATCTTCGTTATGCTGTCGAATATGGCAGCAGGCTGATCATGATGCACCAGGGTGAGGTGGTCATTGATAAGGCAGAAGAAGAGAAGCGATTCCTTCGAATAGAAGATATTCTTGATAAATTCAATGAAATCAGTATAGAGTGCGGTAACTAAGTATCCTTATAATCAGCATTACTATTCACACCCAATCAGTAGTAAGACACTTAAGATCCTGGCAAAGGTTCAAGTTTCGCTGGGTGTGAACAGTAACTGATTAGCTTCTTTTTATGCAGATAGGGGAGAGGCATGTAAGGACCTCTCCCCTATCGACTGAGCGCATCTAATGGAGCGTAGAATGTCTTTACCAGAAGCGCGCCTTTATTCGTATTCTAGGTTTTCAATCAGAATTAGCATCTCCTTCAACTCTTAATATCTGACCTGTAATCGCATCAACGTAGACCTCATACTCACCTGAGGTATTGCGTATCTCAATTTCATAAACCAATCTGCCATTTTCATAGTCTAATTCCAATTTCATCACTTGGCCGGGAACTTGCTGTAAAGCAAGCTGAATCGCTCCTTCGCTATTAATTCTATAACTCATCCAATAATTATCCCAAAGACTATAGTAAAAGTTGTTGTTGTAACTATTGTTATCCATGAAGCATACTCCGCCTGAATATTAATTTACATTGTTAATTTATTCATAGGCTACTAATGTGTTAATAAAAAAGGCTACTATTCATGTGCCTGCTGCTTGTGGCCTACGCTGAGGCCATTTGCATTAGAAACGAGATACATAAGTGAAAATCAATAAATTATAATCAATGAATACTCTTCGGCGAGTATACCTCCACATTCGCATTTTGTATCTTGCCATATGTTGGAATAGTTGCTATAATGTGTGATAATATGTTGTAATAGTGTGTGAATAGTTGCGATTGTGTTGGAAAACAAGGGAGAATAAGTGGAGGAGGAAGAAACAAGACATGTTTGCATCGGAAAGGCAAGAGCAAATTATGGCCCTGGTCAATGAAAAGGGTGCCGTCAAAATCGGCCAGCTGGCACAGATATTCTCGGTGTCAGTAGAAACAATACGAAGAGATCTGTTGGATCTGGAGAAGCAGAATTGCCTGCGGAGGGTGCATGGTGGTGCATTAAGAATTCCCCACAGAGTAGAATATCTGGCCAGGGATGAAAGAAGCGAGAAAAATCGTGACCGTAAAGCAGAGCTGGTACAATATGCTGCAGGATTGATCAGGGAAAATGATACTATTATGGTGGACTGCGGCAGCACTGCTGTGGAGTTTGCTAAGATGCTGGTAGAACGTTTCGAGAAGCTGACTGTCATTACTAACTCTCTGGATGTTTTTAAAGCATTGCGTGTAAAAGAAAAATTTGTGCTTTATCTGTGCTCCGGCTTTTTTATGCATAGAGAAAATGCCTTTTATGGTCCCTGGACCTTGGAAGCCTTAGATAAATTCCATGCAGGAACCGCCTTTGTATTTCCATCGGCAATATCCATACAGTATGGAATTATGGATTATGACAGGGACCTTTTTTCTATACAGAAAAAGATGATGGAGCAATCGGATCGGGTGGTTTTTTGCGCTGACAGCGATAAGTTTGAAAAAAGTGCATCACTAAAACTGGCAGATGCGAGAAAAGGCAATATTTTGGTGACAGACTCAGCATTAGAGGATGAGATATTTAATTTATATCAGGAAAATCAAATAAGTGTAATCAGAGGAGCATAAAAGTGAGTGACAGAAGCCTTAAATTAAGTAAGATTCTAGTTTTACTATGTACAGCCTGTTATTTTGTCAGCTATATTACAAGGATCAATTATGGAGCAGTGCTTTTAGAAATTGTGAAGACGGAGGGAATCAGCAAGGTAGCGGCATCCATGGTGGTAACGGGTAGTTTTATCACTTATGGTACAGGGCAATTGATCAGCGGATGGCTGGGTGACCGGATAAAGCCGGAGCGACTGATATTTGCAGGTCTTCTGGTTACAGGGTCTATGAATACGCTGGTACCCATATTTGCGAAACCGGGACTGATACTTATATTCTGGTGCATCAACGGCATGGCGCAGGCCTTTATGTGGCCGCCCCTGGTAAAAATCATGTCTTCCTATTTGGACAATGAACAGTATAAAAAGGCATGTGTCAGAGTGACCTGGGGCTCCTCGGCCGGTACGATTGCCGTATATCTGTTTGCACCGGTATGCATTATGTGGAGAGGATGGAGGAGCCTGTTTTTTATATGCGCCGGTACCGCCATTTGCTTTGCCTTTGTCTGGATGAAAGGAATTACAATTCTGAAAAATAAGCTGGATAAGCATATTAGTCAACATGCCAACCTTCAGAAGCAAAGCCTGGGTACCGACGGAACGTTAAATAAGCAAACCTCTACCTTTGAAAAGGGAACAGTACTTTTACTTGCAATCATAATGCTGGCAATAATTATGCAGGGCACTTTGAGGGATGGTATTACGACCTGGATGCCAAGCTATGTGTCAGAGACTTACCAACTGAATAGCTCCGTATCCATATTAAGCGGAGTACTGCTGCCCATATTTGCCATGATATGTCTGGAGCTCACTTCTATCTTAAATCGAAAGTTTATTAGAAATGAATTGATATGTGCGGGTGTCATGTTTATGGCAGGCTGCAGCAGTGCCTTGCTGCTTGCTTTTATGCCGTCTTACAGTGCGACATTATCCGTTCTTCTTGCAGCATTGATTGCCGGCTGCATGCATGGCGTGAATGTTATTCTGGTTTGTATGCTTCCACCCTACTTTAAAAGGAACGGAAATGTAAGTACTGTCTCAGGACTATTAAACTCCTGTACCTATGTAGGAAGTGCTCTCTCCACTTACGGGATTGCCTGGGTAGCACAAAGCAGAGGTTGGATGATCGTTATATGGATTTGGGCAGCAGTAGCTTTGACCGGAACAGTACTTTGCCTAAGCTGTGCAAAGCGCTGGAAGCAGTTTGTACTCAGGTGATAGGCAGACTTCAGATTTGAACTGCAGGGAACTCTTCAGCTCTGAACTGCAGTGGATG
>JAJUHH010000179.1 GCA_029267975.1 Clostridiales bacterium | reverse complement strand
ATGAAGTTAAGAATTTTTCGAGCCATGGACGCCCCCCTTAGGATGGAAACTAATACGATTATTCACAAAATAAATAATAGTGAACATCACCAGATTCATGCTTAACTCATTAGAAATATTTGAGGTGTTCTGCCCCATCAGAAAGGCCATCCGTATCAGACAGATTCCATAGAAGTATACTACCTCTATTCTTCTGATCCGGCTCAGCCTGTTCTCCAGATACCAGGCAAGCCCAAGTACAAGACTGTCCAATACCGGTGCCAGAACATAGCCAAAATGCAGATATCCCTGCCCAATCATGGGGATAATCTGTGAGGAGGCATTACTAAACCAGAGCCTCCGGTTAAAAAATGCATTGGTAAAGGTGATATTCACATTCTTTAGCAGTACATTAAAGCCGATAAAGGGTCGGAAGGTATCATAAAGCAGTCTTGGGAGACTCCTGACCTGAGGAAAATAGTCATAGGTCTCGATTGCAATGGCCACATTATAGATCCCTCCGAAGTAACCCTGAACAAAATCTGCAGTATCAATCAGCTGGCTGGTATTTTTCGAAAATGAGGCAAGCTCCCTGGAGGCTGCTATGGTATTTACCAGTGCAAAAACCAAGCCTGCAGCCAGTATATATTTTACATAATTTTTATCTCTGAACAGTAAACTGTAGATCAGCAGGGAAGCAAGGGCCGGCATCACCAGGTCGGAGCGGTTAAGGCCATAATAAATGCTGATGTTCAGGATCAAAATAAGAAAGGCAAGATTTTGATAGCGCTGCTTATGGGTTTGCTGATGTCTTCTGTAGCAGAAGGTCATACCAAGGGCAAAGAGCAAATGCTTGCTGGTAAAGAGCATATACAGGATAACTGCTTGTATAAAGCCGGGACTGGTCAGATGCTGGGCGCCGGACAGTCTTGGTTTTATAAAGCTGAACAGATTATAGCTGCTTGGCATCAGCAGGCTTAGAAGCAGGGTCAGGATAAAGAATGCCGTATAGGTTAAGGTGTACTGCGGGAATTCAAATTCCAAGAGGAAGCTATGCTTCCGCTCTCTGGCAGCCTTTCTTGTCTCAAGGAACTGGATTACCACCCCCAGAAAAAGCAGTTCATATATCATAAGAAAGGTAGCCTTGCGAAAACTTTCCGGGGAAGGGGTAATGGCTGAGCGCCCTCCATATAAGCCTGACAGGACAATCAGCAACGGCATGAGAACATATCTGACAAAGCTCACCCCGGTAAAGACCGTTAGGAATATTCTAAGCTCCCCGAAGATCTTTCTGCGGAGCACCAGCAGGTAAACAGCAGCATAAGTAAGCGGAAGCAGGCAAATAAATACATAGCCCTCATTGTTGACAAAGTAGGCAGTATACCATGCGCTCGCCAGTGACAGGCTAACAATAATGATATCAATCAAATAGCTGATACGTAACCATCCGGTCTTTTGCATCCTTCCTTCCCCCTTATTTCCTTATTGCAGCTTCCAGTAGCGCAAGGCACTGGAGTAGAATTTCCTGCGTTTTTGCTCAATCACTTCTTCCTGGAACCTCTTCGCCCTCTGAAAATTGTCTCTGGCTGCCTTTAAGGCAAACTCATGATCTGTGATTGCACGCTCGATCAGGGCGGCCAGCTTCTTTTCATCCCTCTTGGGGAAGAGATATTCAGCCGGAAGGGAATCCACCAATCCTCCCGTATTGGAGGCAAAGGCAACACAGCTCCGGCTCATGGCTTCTACCACTGCTCTGCCGTGTCCCTCTGTCAGACTGGGTTGGATATAAATATCCATTTGATCCAGCCAATCATACACCGGCTGCCCTCCCGGAAGTGTACCACAGAAGTTCACACAGTCTTCCACTCCGGCTTCTCTTGCCATCGCCTCCCAACGCTCCTTGCTTCCCGGTCCCAGGAAGTTCAGGCGAAGCATGGGATATCTATCCTTCAGTAAGGCCAATGCTTTGATGGCAGTATCCTGTCCCTTATAGTTTACATCCAGGGAACCAATGAGGCCAATATGAATAAACTGCTGCTTGTCAAGTCCCTTGATCTTATCAATTCTCTTCGTCAGAATGTCCTCCTCAAGTTTCGGAAGACTTACATTGGTGATGCCCCCGTAAGCCCGCCCCCTGGTGGGATAATGCTTCTGCAGGTAGCTTTCAGTGAGATAAGCCACATATCGGGAACGCCTGATGACATATCTCATAAGCAGATGAAGTGGAAACGCCACTAGTCTTCCCTTTAAGCTATGGTACCATAGGGCTTCGAAGATGTTGCCCACAACCTCAGCAGCATAGGGCTTATGCTGCCGTTCACATTCATACCAGGCAAGAGCACCTGCGATACTGGGCAGCCGGAGGATACAAAACTGTGCCTCCTCTACTGCCTTTCTTACCACCTGACGCACATCTGAGTAGTTATTTTTAAAAGTAATTAAGGATATATTATGAACCCGGTATTGTTCCTTCAGAAAATGTCTGTTCTGATCCGTCACCGGGTCCAGTCTGCCCACATAAGTAAATTGATCAAAGATGGCCAGATACCTGTCAAACATCCGGTCATTTACCCCATAATGGGAATAGATTGCCCCATCCTGCTGCAGGAATCTGATATCATAAAAAAAGGTGGCCTTTATGGAATCAGGAAATATTCTGGAGTACATCTCATAGGCCTGCTTTGCTGAAAGACTGCTGCTGATCCGCTGCATCTGTTCCTGACCTCTTTTGGCAGTCTCTTTGGCCTGCCGGTAATGCTTCATAATATATTCCATCTTCTTTGCCAGTTTGTAGGGATTGGCTGCAGGTACCAGATAGCCGGTTTCTTTTTCTCTGATGAACTCAGGAAATCCCCCCACATCCGTGGTAAGGGTGGGTATTCCATACGCCAGGGATTCACCACAACCTCCGTAATTCTCACTTCGGGAGGGATGAACCGCCAGGTCAAGGTCCGGATATATCTCAGAGATATCCTCCCTGTGACCGGTAAAGATAATGGCGTCCCCGCATAGCCGCTTTGCCTTGCGCATCAGTCGCTGGGCATATTTTTCTGAGCCGGGTGCAGGACCCCCGATGATTACGGCTCTGACCTTGGGATATTTCTTATGCAGCAGATAGAAGGCCCGGATAAAATCCTCATGTCCCTTAATCCCTGCAAATTGAAGCAAATAATACTTGGGCTTGTAAAAGTAGCTGACTGTTCCGATCAGAAAGCTATCCTCCGGGATATTATATTCCCGCCTCAGCTTTCCGCTTCTTTGGGAGTGCTCTGCATAGGTATCAAAGTCGCTGGCATAGTAACCAAAGAATATCCTGTCCTTGGGAACGTTCAGCTCTTCATAGATATCACAGGTTTTATGACAGCTCCCGGCCCAATAATCATTTTGGTCACTTGACAGCAGCTCTGCGTAGCGAAAGAGCACATTTTCCAGGTGCAGGGGACCGGGTACCTGAAACAGTCTGGGAATGGGCCTGTTCCTCAGAGCAAGCCTGCAAAAGATGATGTTGGTGACAAAGTGGCAATGAACCAAATCCGGCTTCAGCTTCTTAATCAAAATCCGGAAGCTCCTGATTCTCTGAAAGATTCTCCAGGGTCTGGTCACCGGAAGGGAGGCATCAAATGCCACTACCGGAATACCTAATTGCTTATATAACAGTGCAAAGCCGCTGTCATCCCTGGGCAGCATTACCGTAATCTGAAGTCCCATCTGCTGCAGCTTCTCAATTTGTCGGTAAGCCCAGACAGCGCCTGTATTGGTCTTAATGATGTGTAATATTCTTTTGCCTTTCTTCATGTCTCCCTACCCCCGCAGTATTCCTGAAGCTTCCCTATCATATCCGGATAAAAGTCAGGATTTACATCCTGATGTACCGGCAGATTGAGGATATTTCCGGACAGACTTACGCTGTCTTTAAATTCCGGGGTCCGTAAGGGCTCGATTAAGGTATGATACAGGCTAACAACCCCATAGCCTGCTTCATTCATTTTTTCATAGAGTTGGTTTCTGTCACAGGTCAGAATTCTTACGGGCAGGGATTGTGGTACCACCGGAGCTTCTACCCCCTTCTTATATAGCAGGCTGATATGTCCTTGGTCGCATAGACCGTATAAAAGCTCCTCCAGCCTTTGATAATTAGAACGCCTGATCCTGGCAATGGCAGGAAGGTTATAGGGATAGGGGTCAAAGGCTGCATATCCCATATCCTGAAAGGAAAGTTTCTCAAGCTCAGGATGATTTATGATAAGACTTCCTCCCTTAGGGAAGGGAAACAGCTTATGAAGAGAAAAAAAGCTGGCGTCACAATCGTTTTCTTCTGAAAAATGATAGGTAAAATATCCATGGGCATTATCTTCAATCAGCCATCCTCCCGCAGCTCTGATAAGCTTGGTAATGACCTGCTTTCCCTCGTCCGGAAAGCCAAAATAGTTCACTAAAAGTACTGCAAACCTATGGGCAGGTAAGTCCCTGATCTTATCAAGCAGATCCTCTTGATTAATCTGCAGGTCGGTGGTCATTTGGTAAAAACGGACGGAAAGCTCCTTTAGGCTTGCAACCGGGTCATAGATACCGCTTCCTTCCCTGGGGGACCAGCCGATATAAGCCGGCAGAAGGATGGTATCTAACATATCCTGCTTTCTCATATTCCTAAGCAGATCATACATGGCCTCTCGGGCACTTTGGTAATAACGCTCCTTCCGCAGACAATTGCCTTTATTCTTCACGGACTTTTCGATTATCATAATCCTCCTCCATACTACCCTTATCCTCAGACAGCTTAGGATCGCCCGGTAGAACCGCTTGCTCTGACAGCTTCGTTTGCCCTGGCAACCCTGCTTGTTCCGGCAGTACTTCTTCGTCTGCCAAAACCTTTTCCAGTTGATGACGGGTGATCAGAAAGCCTTTTGCCGCATAGAACCGAAGGGTCGCTTCATTCCCTGCAGAGGTAACCAGCTCAAGCTTTGTAATCCCTTCCTTTCTTGCCATCTCTTCCAGAAAAAGCAGCATAGCACTTCCTACACCGCCTGAGCGTTCCTCTTTATTAACAATAATATGACTGATATGAATACGTCGTTCCTTCAGGAACTGTCTTCGATAGGCCCAGAGAAAGCCGATGATCCTGCCAGCGGAGAATGCGCCGATTAAGATTGCAGATCCGGTGCTCTGATAATCCTTCATATCCTGCAAGGCCTTAGTCACATAAGAGTGAAAATACTCCGGCTTCCTATATACCGTCTGCTTATTATCAGGAGAAGGCTCATAAGCATCATCCGCCAGACGCTTTGTATACTCCGGAAAATTAATCTGCATATTCTCCTCCAGCAGCCTTACAAGGATACTTTCGTAACGGATCAAATCCTCCTGTGTAAGATAGCGTATCACAGCTTTGTTCCCTTGCGGCTCAGCCCTCCTGTCCTTCTCTTGTTCCCGTTTTCTTACGACATCAAAATCCTCCATAACATGCTCCTTTCCTACCAGTATATCCTTACGCTTTAATACGGCCACCAGGGTTTGAAGGAGTATCTTTAAATCTCCCAAGAAAGATACCTGCTTCACATATTCCAGGTCTAAGCGAAAGCGTTCCTCCCAGGATAGGGCGTTGCGGCCACTGATCTGTGCAGGTCCCGTAATCCCCGGCTTCACCAGGCTTCTTTTTCTTTCCTCCTCTGTGTAATAAGGCAGATATCGAAGGAGCAGGGGTCTTGGACCCACCAGGGACATATCCCCCTTTAATACATTGAATAACTCCGGAAGCTCATCCATGGATGTAGACCGAAGAAGCTTTCCAAATCTGGTAATTCTTCTTTCATCCGGCAGCAGCTTCCCCTTGTCATCCTTCTGGTCTGTCATGGTTCTGAACTTATATAAGATAAAGAGCTTTTCCTGGTACCCTGGCCGCTTTTGCAAAAACAGCACGGGCTTTCCCAGCATCATCCGAACCAGAAGGGAGATCAGAGCAAAGAGGGGGGACAATAGGAGCATTGCACTAAAGGATGCGATGACATCGAAGACCCTTTTCATATATTTTTGATACATGAGCTTCTCTTACCTTCCATATAAATTTCGAATGATAGAAATAATCCGTTCCATATCCTCTTTGGTATTTTTAATATCGCTGGGCAGACATAAGCCGCGGCAAAACAGATCCCCTGCGACACCTTCTGCTGCCTCCTGTATATGGATAAAATCACACTCCCGGTAGATGGGCTGCAGATTCATAGGTTTCCAAAGAGGTCTTGCTTCGATATTCTCCCTCTCCAGGGCTTCCATGATATCAAGGGGCTTAAGCTCCCCATCTTCCAGGGTAATACAGGATAGCCAGTAATTTGCTTCACTGTGTTTTGGCAGCGGATTCATTTTAATCTGGGGAATATCTGCAAATGCCTTTTCATAGGTCTCATAGAGCTT
>JAJUHH010000178.1 GCA_029267975.1 Clostridiales bacterium | reverse complement strand
AGTGGTACCGCCTGCTCACGGTTCATGGGAATAACCATGCCTGCCATGGTGGAGGCGTCCGTAACCACCAGTCCGTTAAAGCCCAGTTGCTCTTTTAGGAGCTTCGTTACCAGCTCATAGGAGAGGGATGCCGGCAGAATATCCTTATCTTCAAGGTCAGGGTTGAATTTCTTGGAATAAGCAGGCTGCAGGATATGTCCTACCATGACTGTCATTGCTCCGGCGTTGATACATGCCTGGTAAGCCGCTCCGTGAGTTTGATCCCAATCCTCACAGGACATGGAATTAATGGAGCTGACCAGATGCTGGTCCCTCTCATCCATACCGTCACCCGGAAAATGCTTGATGGAAGCCGCTACCCCCTGTTCCTGAACCCCTTTCACATACTGCACACCCATGCGGCGGACCCTGTCCGGATCGGAGCCAAAGGTACGGGTATTGGTTATGGGATTCCTAAAATTATAATCGATATCAATGATCGGTGCAAAGGACCAGTTTGCTCCGACTGCCGCTCCTTCTCTGCCGCAGGCAACACCAAGCTTATAAGCCATGAGATCGTCATCTGTGGCTGCAACCTGCATTGGTGAGCCGATAAAGGTCCCTTCATCTACAATACCGTTACCCCCCTTTTCCAGATTGGCTGAGATCAGCATGGGGATCTTGGAATTCTCCTGCAGGATACGTACTGTTTCAACCACCTCTTTTGCAGCCATGGGTCTGCACATTAAGCCGCCTGGTTTATATGTTTCCGTAAAGCTTTTTAGGTTCTGACTATCCGAATAAGCGATTAAGCAAAACAACTGTCCCAGCTTTTCCTCCTCACTCATTCCGGCCAATGTCGTCTCCACCCATGCTATCTGCTCATCATTCAGATAGTAGGGCTTTTCTCTTAAATTAACCATCCATCATACCCCTTTCCCTAGGATAATATAACTTCAAGTATATTATAATCGGAGCCGGGAAGGGCTTCCCCCTCTAAATTGCCCTATTCTACCTTATTTTTTGACATGAGATTGTAGCCGGTTCCAAGAGTTGATATAATAAAAGAAGCATATGGGAAGGAGGCAGCCATTCTGGACTATATTTTTGAAAACATACCCTTTAATAGTGATATTCCTTTCAGGATTTTCGTCCATAATCTGAATTACACACAAAATCATTGGCATGACGCCCTTGAAATTCTGTTTGTACTTGAGGGCAGCATTCATATTGGTATTGGCAATTCAGTCTTTCAGCTGCAGCAGGAAGATATCATTGTCATTAATCCCAATGAAATACATACCACCAGTGCCAGGAGCGCTAACCTGGTTCTTGCACTGCAGATATCAAATGACTGGCTGAGCAAGTATTCTGCCTTTCAGGGCATCCGTCTGTCCTGCAACTCCTGTATTGACAAAAGGCCTCTACATCTGAATCAGATCCGAAAGCTTCTTGCCCAAATGATGTGGGTGTATAATAACAGATCTGACTGCTTTGAGCTCAAACTGCAAAGTTATCTTTTTGAGCTTCTATATCAGCTTTATGTATATTTTAAGGCTGAACAAACACAGCAGCCCATGGGGGATGGTGATAAATATATCCCTCGCCTTTCCGGTATCATTCATTATCTGCAGGAGAACTATAAGGCGGACATTACCCTGAAGGAGTTAGCAGAGAAGGAATATCTGTCCCTCTCCTACCTTTCCCGCTTTTTCAAAAAATATATCGGCTCCTCCTTTAAGGAGTATATGATCAGACTTCGTCTGGAGCATGCGGTCAATGAACTGCTCTATACGGACAAGTCCATCGCACAGCTTGCCTATGACAACGGCTTTCCAAGCAGCAATTCATTTTTGAATGCCTTTAAAGACACCTATGGGGAAGCGCCCAGCCTTTATCGTAAGAAAGCCAAGGCTGATTATGGATATCTTTATGGTCCCAACCGTGCCCCCGTCGGCAATTCAAATAATTATTTTGAACTGGCTAATCTTGATATATTTACAGACCTATATAAGTATCTAATGTGGAATCAGGAGAGCCCCCCGGCTGATCAGGCAGCAGATGCAGCCCTTATCACGAATGCCAACATAGATTTATCGCAGAAAGGCTCCAGGATATCACATAGCTGGAGGAAGCTTCTTACCATCGGCAAGGCCAAGGATCTGCTTAATCCCGTAATTAAAGAGCAGCTTAGGATGGTTCAACAGGAAATCGGATTTGCTTACCTTCGATTTCATGGCATCTTTGATGATGAGATGATGATTTATCAGGAGAATTTGGCTGGCAACCCTGTTTTTCATTTTGACCTTCTGGACCAGGTCCTTGACTTTTTATCTGAGATAGGCTTAAAACCCTTTGTGGAACTGAGCTTTATGCCAACCCGGCTGGCCAGGGATAAGCATACGGTCTTTTCTCACAGGCCTAGCTGCATCAGTATGCCAAAGGATATGGACAAATGGTGCCTTCTGGTTAGGAATACAATTCTTCACTGTATGGATCGTTATGGTGCCCAGGTGGAGGAATGGTATTTTGAATTCTGGAATGAGCCGGATATGACCGGGTTATTCTGGTATGATACAAAAGAGGATTATTTTTCCTTCTATGACCATACTTACCGGACCATAAAAAGCATATCACCCAGCTTAAGGATTGGGGGGCCTGCCATCTGTAATTTACCGGATGTCAGCGAGTGGCTGAGCCCTTATTTTGAGTACTGTAAGACCCATGATTGTCTTCCGGACTTCTTTACCTTCCACTGCTATTTGCTGAACTCCGGTGTGGCCGAAATCAACCGTTCCTTTTATCAGGGCGTGAACCATGTGGTATTATCAAGGGATCCTGATTACCTGAAGAACTCTCTTCAAAGGCTGAAGGAGTTAGTCTCCCCTTATCATTATCATGCGGATAAGCTTCATATGACGGAATGGAATGCAAGTCCTTCCCATCGTGATCTAAGCCGTGATACTCTTTTTATGGCATCTTATATCGTGAAGAATATTGTGGAAAACATGGATGCTGTGGCAAGTTTCGGCTACTGGACAATTACTGATTATATTGAGGAAGTTCCTCTGCCAGAGGAATGCTTCCATGGAGGCCTGGGGGTAATTACGGCAAATGGCATCAAGAAGGCCGGTTATCATGCCTTTGTCTTCCTCAGCCGGCTAGGATGTGAGAAAATATCCTCAGGGCCCGGTTACTATGTCACTCGCAGTGCAGGCGGTTATCAGATTCTCTTATATAATTACTGCCATTATGACCCTCTTTATTGCAGTATGGATCATTCCGGCATCAGTACAAGAGACCGTTATGGAATCTATCAGAACAAGAGCAATAAGCTCCTGCAGCTTACCCTTACGGGACTTCCGGGCTCCAGCTACCGCATCAGAGAGCAGACGGTGAGCCCCAGTCAGGGAAGTGTCTTTGATACCTGGGCAGATATGGGATATCCGGAGCCGCTATCCAAGGAGCATATAACCTATTTACAAAGTAAATCCATCCCCCATTATAGAGAGATGATTGAATTTATAGAGGGCAGCTATCACTTAGAGCGGCTTCTTGCTCCCCATGAGATAAAATTAATAGAAATAAATGCTTTATGAAGGTCTGAACATAGACGCAGCCCCTGCTTAGGCTCCGAAATTCCGGCTGACGGCCCAGTTACTGGCAGCACTTGTGCTTCCTGCCTTTCTAACCAGTGATCCTACATTGCATTTGTAAGAAATCCCCTGTACAATAGTTGACATAACACGGCAACGGTAATTCAGATATGAGTTACTTCTATGTCTGTAGCTTTTTCAGGCTATACTGACTATGCAGTTTATCTCTGCATAGCCTGTATAGTCTGTATTCTGACTATGCCGAATATATTGCATAGCTTGTATAGCCTGCTATCGCATGCAGACTGGGAAAGGATGTGGATTATATGAAACGACTTAAGATGTTTTCAGTCATCGCAGTCAGTCTAATATTAACACTAACACCAACAGCTGCCTACGCTGGTGATTATAAAGTAAAGTCGGGAGATACCCTGTCTAAGATCAGTAAGCTGTTTAAAGTACCAACAGATACCCTGAAACTGGATAATTTCCTAAGTTCAAGCAAGCTTCATACCGGTCAGGTATTATATGTACCTGCCAGAGAATATAAAGTAAAAAGCGGCGATACCTTAAAGGGCATTGCCAAGAAATACTCCATTACCGAAACAGCTTTAAAGCAAGCCAACGGTAAGAGCAACAGCAAGGTAAAAAGCGGTGAAAAGCTGCTTCTTCCCGGTGTCAAACCCGTAAGTGACGGTAAGGGAACGGTAATCCCCTATACCAACAAGGAAGTCGACCTTCTTGCCAGATTGATTATGGCTGAGGCCGGCGGCGAGTCTTATCAGGCCATGGTTGCAGTGGGTGGCGTGGTCGTCAATCGAGTACAGAGTAAGGATTGGCCGGATAGTCTGACCAAGGTGATTAATCATGTTTCCGGAGGCTATCATCAATTCACCCCGGTAAAAAACGGTATGATTAACAAACCTGCATCAGACCTGGCAGTTCGTGCCGCCTGGGCATCCCTCTATGGCAGTGATCCCAGCAAGGGGGCTATGTTCTACTTCGATAAAAGCTCAACCAATCAGTTCCTTCGTTCTAAAAAGCAGACTGCAGCGATAGATTCTATGATCTTTGTAAAATAGAGCATAGAAAGAGACTTTTTACAAGGTAAGAGTATAAGGAAGGGAGTAACAATATATATCCCGTAATACACTGTTTGACGGACATCTTATCGATTTTGTATGACAGACTAGCAAACATTCATGTTTGATAATGGCATACAAAATCGATAAGGTGTCTGGCAACCTGTGTGTGGGGATATATATTGTTACTCCCTTCCTTCTTTCAATGAAATATAAAAAGCCTCTTTGTCCCTTCTATATGGAAATGGGTTAGGATGGTATCCTATTTAATTTGTTGTCTCATTTAATTTACGAATAAGCAGGCGCATCTTTTCAATGTACTCCAGAATGACATCCAAATCGGTCTCCTGCTCTGCGGCTTTTGCATAGTCTGCAACCTCCTTAGCTCTGATATTTCCTGCGGAGCCCTTTAATTGGTGCAGAGAATGCTTTGCTTCTGCCAGCTTGCCCTCTAAGACCAATTCTCTGGTTCTATTTAACATCTCAGCGGCATGCTGAGCAAAATCAAGAACCAATTCCTCTGCTTCCGCCTGTGTAAAATCCATATCAAGGATTAACTGGCGGACAATCTTCTGGAACTCGCTGCTCTCCGGTTCAAAGAGAGCACTTGCATAACCGGTATATTTTCTGATGATTTCCACAGCTTCCTTTAATACTACCGGCTTACAAAGATAATCATCCATTCCTGCTTCCAAGCATCTCTTCTCATCCCCACTCATAGCAAAGGCCGTGATCGCAATGATGATTGAATGCTTCTTATCCCCCTCCAGCAGGCGAATCTGTCTGGTAGCTTCAAAGCCATCCATCTCAGGAAGCTGGCAATCCATGAATACCAAATTATAATCTCTGGCCAGACAGGCAGACACTGCTTCTCCTCCACTACTGACTACATCACAGGTAAGCCCCATATTCTTCAGCATATTGATAAAGAATTTCTTATTAATCTCATTATCCTCTGCCAATAATATGGACGGTTTCGTATAGCTCCTGAAAGACTCTGCCCTTTGCATATGCTCTGTTGTATTAATCTGTGCATCCGCAACTGCTCCCGCACTGTTAGAACTTAGGGATGGCTCAATGATCCTCCCTTTTGTTTGAGTATTCCATCCCTTTCTGGGTCTAGGACTGTCACGATTAATCAGAAAGAAGGGCAAGGTAAAAGTAAAGGTGCTTCCTTCATTTTTGATGCTGCTTACCTCAATGCTTCCTCCCAATAAGTCTATTATCCTCTTACATATAGACAGGCCCAGGCCTGTTCCACCATATTTTCTGGTCAGGGAAGCGTCCACCTGACTAAAAGGAATAAATAACTTCTCCAGATCACTTTCCGTCATTCCTATTCCCGTATCCTTGATCTGAAAGGTTACCATCAACCTGTTGTCTTCCTCACTTTGGGTCATGACCTCAATTGTAATCCCTCCTTCATCGGTGAACTTGATAGCATTGCTGATTAGATTATTCAGTATCTGCTTCAGCTTTGTGGGATCACCAAGCACCATATCAGGAAGATCGGCATGGAAGATCAGCCGCAGATCCAGTCCCTTCTCCATCGCACTTGCACGGTATAGAAAAATAGCTTCCCGGATGATTGTCGTCAGAGAAAATTCGATATGCTCTAATTTCATCATACCAGCCTCTATTTTTGATATATCAAGAATTTCATTGATAACATTTAATAAGGTATCCGAGGAATTGCGGATCATCCTAACATAATCCTTTTGCTCATCACTTAGCGGTGAGATTTCAAGGAGCTGTAGAAAACCCATAATACCATTCATGGGGGTTCT
>JAJUHH010000177.1 GCA_029267975.1 Clostridiales bacterium | reverse complement strand
TGTCATAACAGTCTTTGTGCAGTTGGCGGAACCATTAACGAAGATGACCATATGTTTGGACTTTCCTGCGCCAAGAGGTACGGTGGTGTTTATGTACCTCCGCACCAGGCTGTCATTCACCAATATGCCCGGGAAATGCTTGCAGAAGGCGGCAGCATGATCCTCGGTTCTGACAGCCATACAAGATACGGTGCTCTTGGTACAATGGCAATCGGAGAAGGCGGTCCTGAGCTTGCCAAGCAGCTGCTCAACAGAACCTATGACATTAATATGCCGGAAGTGATCGGTGTATATTTGACCGGGAGCCCCCGTAAGGGTGTTGGTCCCCAGGACGTAGCTCTTGCAATAATCGGAGCTGTATTTGCCAACGGTTACGTCAATAATAAGGTGATGGAATTTGTGGGTGACGGAATTGATCACTTAAGTGTTGATTTCCGTATCGGTATTGATGTTATGACAACTGAAACCACTTGCCTGTCCTCTATCTGGAAGACAGATCAGGCAGTGAAGGAATTCTATGAGATTCATGGAAGACCTGATGCATATCAGGAATTAGCACCCGATCAGGTCACCTATTATGATGGAATGATCTATGTTGACTTATCAGAGATTAAGCCAATGATCGCAATGCCCTTCCATCCCAGCAATGTATATACCATTGATGAGTTAAATCAGAATCTGTATGATGTGCTTGATGAGGTTGAGAAAAAAGCACTGATTTCCTTGGATAATAATAAGATCAAATATTCTTTGAAGGATAAGATCCGTAACGGTAAGCTTTATGTGGATCAGGGAACCATTGCCGGTTGTGCCGGCGGCGGTTATGAGAATATCTGTGATGCTGCTGATATTCTAAATGGTCAGTATATCGGGGCAGACGAATTCTCCCTGAGTGTATATCCTGCAAGCCAGCCGGTATTCTTGGAACTGGTGAAGAACGGCTCCATTGCCAAGCTGATGTCCAGTGGTGCAACCATAAGGACTGCCTTCTGCGGACCCTGCTTCGGAGCAGGAGATGTCCCGGCCAATAACGGCTTCAGTATTCGTCATACCACCAGAAACTTCCCCAACCGGGAAGGCTCTAAGATCACCAATGGTCAGATTGCTTCCGTAGCCTTAATGGATGCAAGATCCATTGCAGCAACCGCAGCCAATAAAGGCTACTTAACCTCAGCAGAGGATATTGATGTTAACTTTACAAAACCCAAGTATTATTTTGACAGTAGTATTTATGAGAACCGTGTTTATAACGGCGTTGGAAAGCCGGATAGCAGCGTAGCGCTGAAATTTGGTCCGGGTATTGTAGATTGGCCTGCAATGACAGCCTTAAGTGATGACATGCTGCTGAAGGTCGTATCTGTCATCCATGATCCGGTAACAACCACCGATGAATTAATTCCTTCCGGTGAAACCTCCTCCTATCGTTCCAATCCTCTGGGATTGGCTGAATTTACTCTGTCCCGTAAGGATCCTGCTTATGTGGGTCGTGCAAAGGAAGTTCAGAAGGCTGAGAAGGCTAGAATTGCAGGAGAGGATATTCTGGCTGCAAATCCGGAGTTAAAGGATGTATATGAGCAAATAGAAAGCAAATTTGCCCTTGATCGGGCTGCCACCCAGATCGGCTCTACCATCTTCGCGGTAAAGCCCGGAGACGGATCTGCCAGAGAACAGGCTGCAAGCTGTCAGAAGGTGCTGGGAGGTTTTGCTAACATCGCCAGAGAATATGCCACCAAACGCTATCGTTCCAACCTGATCAACTGGGGTATGCTGCCCTTTATCTATTCCGAGGAATTACCCTTTGAGAACGGAGACTATCTCTTTATTAAGGATATCCGCAAGGCTATCCTGGAGAAGGTCAGCGAAGTGAAGGCCTATGTTGTAGGTAAGGGTATGAAGGAGTTTACCTTAAAGCTTGGTGAATTGACGGATGATGAGCGGGAGATTATCTTAAAGGGTTGTCTGATCAATTACTACAGAGATTAATGCTTCATACATAAGAATAATTCATCTATATGTGTACCAAATGCGTCTGAGATTTCATCTCAGGCGCATTTTTTGCTTTAAGAAAAGCAAATTAAAACAAATATTAACATCCCTAGCAATACCATAAAAGGCCTTCTTCATTATAATTAAGTATGGAGGAGGTGTTTTAATATTATGCGATATGGATATTTTGACAATGAACATCAGGAATATGTAATTGAACGGGTGGACTTGCCCACATCCTGGACCAACTATCTCGGAGTAAGGGATATGTGTGCTGTAATTAATCATACAGCAGGAGGCTATATCTTTTATAAATCTCCGGAATATCACAGGATCACCAGATTTCGTGCCAACAGCATTCCCATGGATCGTCCGGGACATTATGTTTACCTAAGAGACGATGATAGTGCTGATTACTGGAGTGTCTCCTGGCAGCCAGTGGGAAAGCCCCTTAATCAGGCGGACTATCAGTGCCGTCATGGACTGTCCTACAGCAAATATTTCTGTAATTACAGCAATATTGAAGCTGAACAAAAGCTATTTATCCCAATTGATGATCCCATTGAATTGTGGGATGTGAAGATTAAGAATAATGATTCGAAAGTAAGAAACTTAAGTATCTTTTCCTACCTGGAATTTTCCTATCATCACATTAGTATGGATAACCAGAATTTCCAGATGAGTAATTATGCGGCAGGCTCCTCCTATGAGGATGGCATCATCGAGCATGATCTGTTCTATGAGGAATTTGGCTATCAATTCTTTACTGCTAATTTTGACCCTGACAGCTTTGATTGTCTGAGGGATAAGTTTATTGGACTTTATCATACCGAGGATAATCCTGTTGCAGTTCAGAAGGGAATCTGCAGCGGCTCCTTTGAGAAGGGGAATAATCACTGCGGTTCCTTACATAAAAGGTTCCGTCTTCAGCCGGGAGAGGAGATCCGGATTGTCTTTATGTTAGGAGAAGGCAGACGAGAGGAAGGAAAGCGACTCCGTGAAAAATACTCCGACCTGTCTGTGATCGACCGCGCCTATGAGCAGATGAGCAAATATTGGACCGATAAGAGAAATAAATTGCAGATCCATACCCCCAATGAGGGGATGAATACGTTGATTAATATCTGGACTCTTTATCAGGCAGAAATCAATATTATGTTCTCCAGATTTGCTTCCTTCATCGAGGTGGGCGGTAGAACCGGTCTGGGTTATCGGGATACCTCTCAGGATTCCATGACAGTCATCCATTCCAATCCGGAGAAGTGTCGTCAGAGGATCGTGGAGCTGCTACGGGCCTTGGTATCTACCGGCTATGGTCTGCATTTATTCCAACCGGAATGGTTTGATCCTCAGAATGAGCTAAAGCCCTTCAAGTCACCGACGGTTATTCCGCTCCCGAATAAGGCGGATATCATCCATGGAATTGATCAGGCCTGCTCGGACGATGCCCTGTGGCTGGTCAGCTCTATTGTTGAATACGTGAAGGAAACAGGTGACTTTGCTTTCCTTGAGGAAGAGCTTACCTATGCGGACGGCGGAAGCGGGACTGTTTATGAGCATATGACAAGAATCCTTGATTTCTCCGGGGAGCAGGTGGGCAGCAACGGTATCTGCAAGGGTCTTCGTGCCGACTGGAATGATTGCCTTAATCTTGGCGGCGGCGAAAGTGCCATGGTTTCCTTCCTGCATTACTGGGCTTTGGGTAATTTCCTGGAAATTGCCGAATATCTTGGAAGATCTACAGATGTAGAACATTATAGTGCCATGCGTAAGCGCGTTAAGGAGGCCTGTGATTCGGTTCTTTGGGATGAAGATTGGTACATCCGCGGTATCACCCGTACCGGCAGAAAGATCGGATGCAAAAAAGATAAAGAGGGTAAGATCCATCTGGAGTCCAATGCCTGGGCAGTGCTTTCCGGATGTGCTTCCGAGGAAAAGGGCAAGAAAGCAATGGATTCCATCGATGAGTATCTATTTACTCCTTATGGTATTATGTTAAACGGTCCTTCCTATACGGTTCCGGATGAGGAGATCGGTTTTGTTACAAGAGTATATCCGGGACTGAAGGAGAACGGTGCGGTCTTCAGTCACCCCAATCCCTGGGCATGGGCAGCTGAGTGCATCCTGGGCAGAGGGGACCGGGCAATGAAGTTTTATAATGCCTTATGTCCTTATTATCAGAATGACTTGATAGAAATAAGAGAAGCAGAGCCTTATTCCTATTGCCAGTTTATCATGGGAAGGGAGCACAGCGCTCATGGCCGTCCAAGACACCCCTTTATGACAGGAACCGGCGGCTGGGCTTATTATTCCGTAACTCATTATATTCTGGGAATCCGCCCTCAGATAGAGGAACTGCTGATTGACCCTTGTATTCCATCCGACTGGCAGGAGTTTACGGTACAGAGAACCTGGCGGGGCGCTGATTATAAAATCAGGGTAATGAATCCGGATAAGGTGATGAAGGGGGTAAAGGAACTTCGTCTGAACGGAACCGTTACAGATAAAATCCCTGTGCAGCCAAAAGGAAGCAGGAATGAAGTCCTGGTTATTATGGGATGATGATATAGCAAGCAGGAAGGATGAAGCCCACCTTCCTTGTCATAGGAACATTTAAAGACAAAATTATTTCATTAGGCAGATTGGAGATAGATAAGCTATGATTAAATTTGGTACCGGTGGATGGCGGGCAGTCATTGGAGAGGAATTTACCAAGGCAAATATACAGAAACTAGCAAAAGGCCTTGCCAGAAAAATGAAAGATGAGGGTGTATCTGAAAAAGGAATAGTCCTTGGCTATGACAGGAGGTTTTTATCCAAGGAAGCAATGCGCTGGGCAGCTGAAATATTTGCATCTGAGGGCATTCGAGCTTATTTGATCAACCGTTCTTCACCGACACCATTGATTATGTTTTATGTCATGGTTCATGAATTTCCTTATGGCATGATGATAACCGCAAGCCATAATCCTGCCATTTATAACGGAATTAAGGTATTTACTGCGGGAGGGCGGGATGCAGATGAATTCCAGACCCAGGAGATTGAAAACTATATCAGGGATGTCGAAGAGGATGAGATCAAAAGAATGGATTATGATAAGGCCCTGGATGCCCAGCTGATTCTTGAAATCAATCCCCTCAACGAATATATTGACAATATAATCACTCATGTAAATATGCAGGCAATCAGAGAGCGGGGGCTGCGGATAGCCCTGGACCCCATGTACGGAGTCAGTGAAACCTCCCTGCGAACCATACTGCTTACTGCACGATGTGATGTAGCCATTATTCATGACCGCCACGATACCTTATTTGGCGGTAAGCTTCCCTCCCCCTCTGCCGCCACCTTAAGGAGCCTGCAGAATTATGTGATTGATCACCATTGTGATATCGGTATTGCCACAGACGGAGATGCCGACAGAATCGGTGTAATTGATGATAAGGGCAATTTCCTGCATCCTAACGATATCCTGGTCCTGCTTTATTATTATCTTGTTAAATATAAGGGATGGAAGGGGGCTGCTGTCCGTAATATTGCAACCACCCACCTGCTTGATAAAATAGCGCAAAGCTTCGGAGAGAAATGCTATGAGGTACCGGTGGGTTTTAAATACATATCCTCCAAAATGAATGAGACTGATGCGGTCATCGGAGGTGAATCCTCCGGTGGCCTCACCGTGCGGGGACATATCAGGGGCAAGGACGGTGTCTATGCGGCGGCACTTCTGGTGGAAATGATTGCGGTAGTTGGCAAGAGCCTCTCAGAAATCGCGGCAGGAATCTCTGAAGAATATGGCAGCTATTCTATGGAGGAAAGGGACTATCGCTTTGATCAGGAAACAAAGGAGGAGATCTATCAGAAGGTCTTGATTGATAAGCTGATACCGGAACTTCCTTATGAAATTGAACGGATCTCCTATTTGGATGGCTGTAAAATCTATTTTGCACAGGGGGGATGGGTATGTGTGCGCTTCTCCGGAACGGAACCCCTGCTGCGGATCTTTTGCGAGATGCCAAAGAGCGGCGAAGAGAAGCTGGTCTGTGAATGTTTTGAGAAATTCTTAGGACTGTAGTCCGGACTCTCGGCTTTTCATTCTTGGGAATTTATGTTATACTGCTTAAGTGGGGGAGGTAGGAAGCATGAAGAAGATATTTTCCTTAAGACGAACCTTGTTATTCCTGGTAGTCATTTTATGGATGGTTCCTGTTTTATTATTTTATCTCTTCATGACGATCTCTTATCGCAATGATATTATCGGTAATACAACAGCTTTGATGGAGGAAGGGCTGAAGAATTTTACCTACTTTAATGCTCAGCGTATTGACGAGGCAATCGACATTTCCAAAAAAACCTCCTATGAACAGGTAATAGAAAAGGCCTGGAGAAAATATACCGATCAGGTCATTGATAAAGCTGAGCTATATCGTCAGATTACCGGTAACCTGACCAGTAAATATTACAAT
>JAJUHH010000176.1 GCA_029267975.1 Clostridiales bacterium | reverse complement strand
GGCAGAAATGCCGGAGCATTGTTTTGTCATGCTGTCAAGGGCGGCGGTAGCCTGCCAACAAACTATATCTAGCAATTTTCAAGGTTCTGATTGAGCCAAATTTCCAGGCTACGGGTTTTCATACGTTACTTTACACTACCAAAAAACATCCTTCCAATAGGCAGGGTGCATATGTTTACCTTGCATAGCTGCCATTCAGATAATCTTAGAAAGGCTTTACTGTACAATGTCATTTTTCACTTGTATCAAAAAAAGAACATTGTTATTTATTATAGCATATTTTTCCATAGTTCTCAACAATAAGCGACGAATAACGGCTTGAGGTTTAGCCGTTTTTCTATAAAACTAAAATAGCTCCATGCTGCTTTTTATATGTTTTTAGGAGTTCCGGGCACCATTAGGACACCACATCATACATTTTCGTGTATAGAGTGTATAACAGTAAACGAGCTGCCACCACAAAACAAGGCACCACGGGCACTATTTGAGCCGATTTTAACTCAAACTGGCACCATAAAACGGCAAAAGAAAAACCGCGTAAACCCTTGAATTTACGCGGGATTGTTGTTGACGGAAGCGTGGGATTCGAACCCACGTGCCCTTGCGAACAACTGCATTTCGAGTGCAACTCGTTGTTGCGACCACTTCGATATGCTTCCATGTAATAATTATTCAGTTTTCGGATCAAATAACATGATTTCGAGGGAAATAAACGATGCAAACTATCTCTGCTTAAATTAACCTTCCCTTACGTAATCCGGCAGTCATAAAACGCCATGCTGCCTTTCTGTTTGTCAGCCAGGTGATCTGAGCATCGTTCTTTGTGTTCTTGAGCATTCTTGGAATAAAGAATCTCGCTACAGTTTCCGGTCTGTCTGCCATTATATTAAATATCCTTTTGAACCTCTCATCTGTGATTACTTCAGACTGTTCTCCATCGGGTGTTTTTGTGATGAAATCTGTCAGCATCATACCAGGCGATAAACGGCCTGCGATTACACCGCTGCCCTCCAGTTCCCTGGCAAGCCCTCTCATAAAATAGGTTAATGCGTGCTTGCTGGTTCCGTACAGAATTGTCTTAGGCTGTATCATATTATTGGAGCCTAGTCCCTCCATGCTGTAAATTGCACCATGCCCCTGTTTCATCATCTCAGCAACAGCAATCTGTGAACCAAATATCATACCTGTAATATTGGTCCTGATTACATTCTCTGTGTAGCTTTCAGCTGTTTCCCATGCATACATATGAGGCGTATTTTGCCCTGCATTATTGATCCAAATATCGATCCTTCCCCACTTTTTAAAGGAAACATCCCACAAGCTTTGCAGACTTACTTTCTTCTGGACGTCACATGAAACATAAATATATTTTCCCTGATATGGCGCTAAAGTATCCTCAGCCGTTGCCGGCAAGGCTTCCCCTCTGCCGGACAGCGTAACATTACACCCTGCACGTAGAAATTCTATCGCCATAGAGAACCCAATACCCCGTGTACTGCCGGTTATCACAACATTCTTCATAAGATGCACTCCTTTACCTTGCTTTCAACCACTGCAAAACCGGTTCCAGGTTCTCCTCCTTCACTCCGTCATAACCATTTTCTATAATAGCGATGGATTCTTCCACCCGTTCATCCTTGTCTTTGCTCTTTTTCAGTACATTTACGAATATGGACAGCATGAATTTATCCATACCCTTTAGCTCTTTCAAAGGATAACAGCCTCCCCGCAGATAGAAAAAGGGCAGACCTTTGATCTTGTTTCTTTCTATCACCACTTCGCTGCTGGGTTCAGCAGTACGTCCTGTGCCGGATCCGCAAACAGCTGCCAGCTTATAGTTACGAACCTTATCCAGTCCCTGTATCTTGCCGACTTTCATCCAGCCCAGAAAAATGATCTCTTCGTCTTTTTTCACATTCTGAAGTTCCTTTACCCGAAAGGCCTTAAGTCCCGTCTTAGCAGCAAGCATATCCGCATATTTCTTTGTGAAACCTGTTTTTGATTCATAGACAATTATCATATCCTCAATCCTCCTAGTAATAAATTACAGTAATATTTTAACATATGTTTCTTAATTTCATATTAAAGCCTTCTTATTTTCCAATTTATTTTAATGATTTTAATATTATTAAAAAAGCACTCTTAAAACACAGCTGCTTTTATACTGCTAGTGTTACTATTGCTGCTTAACATCTTCCTTCGACCGGATTAATATATTCTATTGGCTATCCTTCGATCAATAAATCCGATTTGAAGCATTTTCACCTTATCATGTTCCGGAGTAAGAATGATGTAAATATCTCCCTTCTTAAAATAATTTTTCGTCTCCTGCCAAAAGCCCGATTCCTCCAGTATTGCATATGCTGTATCCAAAGAATCTTTTATCCGGATACCACTTACACTATGCGCTTGATTCTGGGTTATAATCGAACTGACTTTATCATAACTTAGTCCATCCGGATCACTGGAAAAGAACACCTTAACTTTTTCCTTCTCATATTCATATCCATAAGCTCCCATTCCGTAGATATACTCTCCTCCGCTTATCATTTTATTTACTTCCTCGACAGGCATCAGTAGCTTGATTCCGGCAATATTTATGGAATGATTAATGCTAGACACCTGGTAAAGCGGGTAATAGAAGTAGAAGCCTATTGCCGATAGTAATATAAGAAAAAGAATAAAAACTATTACTAAAAATTTTTTCATTGTTAGGACAACCTTCCTCTGCTTCGTATCTAAAAAATCTTTATTCCAAATTACACCATCACATACAGGTATGTCAATTACCTGTAGAGAAAGATGTTGCTTATCCTTGATGAAAGGCAAAACTGCTTAGCTAAATAGGAATAAAAAAACAGAATCGAACTATCGTTTCGACTCTGTTTTATAATGAATTATTAAGCCCGTGCTTTTACTCTTTCACATTATATCCCTGAACCAAATCCTTTGCTTAAGCATTGCGCTTTACTCCCACAGATAACTTGTCATAGTTAAGGAACCAAGTTCACAGGATTTATTAAAAACACTGCTCACCCTGTCCTTTTCCTCCGTAGCTCCAAGTGCATATAACAAAGGATAGAAATGATCGGGCGTAGGTACTGCATGCTTTGCAGCATTGCAGCATTCCTTGTAATTTATGATTTTCTCATGATCCTTCTGAATGATGCTCTCATAGATATAATCGTCAAATTCATAAGCCCAGTCAAATCCCTTACTGCCCATATGCCAATCAACCAACCTCAAATTGTGAACGATGTTGCCTGTAGCAAAAATAAGTACTCCTTGCTCCCTTAAGCTTCTTAGTTCCCTGCCGATGTTGTAGTGAGCTTCCGGAGGAGCATAGGCATCGATACTGATTTGAAATACCGGTATCTCCCTGTTCGGATACATATGCACCAATACAGACCAGGTTCCATGATCGATTCCCCAGGAGTTATCATACTGCGTATCCTTTGAGATAAGCTCCTTTGCTAATTTAGCAACACTCGGTGAACCAGGTGAATCATATACCACTTCATACAGTTCCTTGGAAAAACCGTACATATCATAGATCGTTTTTGGTGCTTCCTCATTCATAATCTTTGTACCTTTGGTAAACCAATGGGCCGAGATTGATAGGATCACTTCCGGTTTTGGTATCCTGGCAGCGATGCTTTTCCAGGCTCTCGTATAGTCGTTGATCTCAATAGCATTCATGGGAGAACCATGCCCTACAAAAACAACTGGCATCCTTGACATAATAACTCACATTCCCTTCTTCTTGAATTATCGGTGATTCTAGTGACCAAAGCGCGCTCAATGTACCTACATTACAGTTCGGTTGAAGCCTTGAGAGAATTGACTTTCGGCGATGGCTTGAATGTTTATGATTGATGTCAAAGTGCTTCCTTGTCCTTATACTACATGTCTATTTCAAGTAATATCGGGGTATGATCTTGTCTTGGACCTGAATCAATCATTTCGGATTTACGAACCTTCTCTGCGATCCGATCACTGACAATCCAGTAATCAATTCTCCATCCGGAATTATTTATTTTACTTGTTCTCACACGCTGCCCCCACCAAGAATAAATCCCTTTCACATCACCGTGGATATAGCGAAATGTATCAGTAAATCCCTTAGCTAATAAATTCGTAAAGCCCTCACGTTCCTCATCTGTGAAGCCAGCGGAACGACGGTTAGTATTAGGATGAGCCAAATCAATTTCTTTATGCGCCACGTTAAAATCTCCTGTCGCTATGACCGGCTTCTCCTTATCCAGATTGGCAAGATAATCAGCGTATTTACTGTCCCATATCTGACGCTCCTCCAAACGGTTTAAGCCGTCCCCTGAATTGGGTGTATATACCTGAGTCAAATAATACTGTTCAAATTCCAGTGTGAGTATACGGCCTTCCGAATCCATAGTACCTGGTGCCCCAATGACCGGATAAGTTACAACCGGTTTTAAAGTATTCTTATATAAAAACATGGTACCGGCATAACCCTTGCGCGCCGGTTCTACCGAACTGTTCCATACAATTTCATACTCCGGAAATTTATCCTGAAGAATTTCCAGGTGCTTTTTTGTTGGACCGTCACCGGACAGCTTTGTTTCCTGAATCGCAATAACCTCGGGCTTATGTTCTGCAATTGTATTAATCACATTTTGGGATAACACAGACCGTTCTGAAGAACCGATGAGGGCTGCGTTTAATGAATCGATATTCCATGAAATAAACTTCAATGTATTTCCTCCTATACTTGTTGAACCTTGCAAGTGTAACATCATAATACGTTCCTTACAAGCTCAATTGCATCTGATGTTTAAGCTTCTATACGTATATCATACCTTATCTTCTGAAAAACTACAACCCGTCTTCCAGGTCAAAGCGTTTCATAGTGAAACTCTGTTCAATTTGCTTACCTTCGATGCTTACTGTTAAACTGCATTCCGCAAAACTATAAATAATCACCCCAAGGCATTACCTATCACGATTGTGCAAGCTGTAATATTTGCTTGGTAGTGTTTGCATTTCTAATCGTTATGCTGTCGTATACAGAGGAACCCACTACCTTTGACCAACGTGTTCTTGAAAAGGTCTTCAAAGGTGCGGACCAGAAGATGACCCTGCCATAATAATCCACTTTTTCATACTCTGGCTTTATCTCGCCCACCTCCTGATAAACCTCCTCTACGGTAGTCGGGGGCACAACGAAGATCGCATTATGCTTAGAGTCTTTGTCCTGGTCCCACCATGCGGGAGCATGATTGATTGCAGCAGCCAGGTCTTCTGCTGATATAATCATGACCGGGATATTCAGCTGGAACTTATCTGCAATGATTGCTTCACACTTCTCCTTCAGCATCGTTTCGTCGCTTTTATCACTGGAGAATATGATATTTCCACTGTTGATATAGGTTTTCACATCACAAAATCCATTTTGCTCAAATACTTCCTTTAATATGGGCATGGAAACTTTATTTTTCCCACCTACGTTAATACCTCTCAGTAAAGCAATATACCTTCTCATGGTGTACCCCCTTATCTCTACAATGTGTGCCTTTTATTAAATGTGAATTTTAAGCCTGATCGTAATTATGACTTGAACTTACTGTACATCTTTAGGCTTTAATAAATATAAGTACTTACGAAGCCTTTATTCTTATACAAAGCTTACCTACATAATGATGATTGAGGGCCAAATGTGCTTTATATGCATCCTCTAGTGCAAACTCCTCATCAATATATACCTTTAATTTACCCGAAATTATCCAATTATTCAACCTTTTTATGATATCTGCTTCCGGTTCCCCATGATAGCCGCTCATACAAATATCAGCCCTGGTATCCGGTATCGGATAGATCCCATTGGGATAGGCAATCCGACCCCCGGGACGAACACACTGCAGCAGGGAGTCGGCCAATTCACCTCCTGCAGTGTATAAGGCAGTATCAAAGCCCTGGGGTGCAAATTCTCTTGCGGCTGTTAACACATCCTCCTTACGGCCATCCACCACAGTGCTAATTCCCAGCCCTTTTAGCATGGCTACGCCATCCTCTCCTGATGCCACTGCAAAGACCCTGGCTCCCATATTATGCGCAAGCTGTGCAGCCAAATGTCCGATTCCTCCACTTGCCCCAAGGATAATGATTGATTCATCCTGCTTCAGCTGCAACACATCTTCCAGCCCACGGAGTGCAGTGAGCCCGACCCCTGAGATAACAGCGGCCTCCTGCAAGGTTATGGTTTGGGGAAGCTTGTTTACATAGTTTGAATCGATTGCGACATATTCAGCATAAAAGCCACCTTTGGGATTTAAGAAGCCTGTGGCATAGACCTCATCTCCGACCGCAACATTTGTGACATTCTTTCCCTTGGCAATGATAACACCCGAACCCTCGGAACCTAGTATATAAGGGAATTGTGAGCCCAGGCCCAACATTGCATCATAACCGCCTTCCCGCTCG
>JAJUHH010000175.1 GCA_029267975.1 Clostridiales bacterium | reverse complement strand
AGATCAAATCGCCCCATAAATCTTGCATTGCTTTTAAAACTGAATTTCATAGTTTCCTCCCTTTCCTATCCTTGATAAAGCGTTGCATAATATAAGAAAATACCAGATTAATACCTCCACAGGATTAACACATTTCATAAAACGCTGTATGTAATCACTTTATTTTTTTACAAATTTATTATATAACATGTTTTAAATTATATAATACGTATACTTTTTAAATATTGCATTATCTAAGTGTATTTGTCAATATAAAGATCTAGATATTGGACCTGTGGCGAACTATATAACACGGTATTGTTATTCCTATTATTATGTATTGAATTATTTAGTGGTATTTTCATTTGTTTCACGTAAATTTTTTATATATCTTGAATTTCATCTTGATTTTTATACAAAATAATATATACTTTAATTATTCAAACCTTTTACTTCCACATTAAGCCAGATGGGTTACCATAACAGAAGGAAACGCTCTTTGATTCGAAGTCATTATCTATGAAACGATATTCCTATAGATAGCTTTTGAATGATAAAATAACCAAAGGAGATTAATGATGAGCAAAAATTTAAAATACTTGGTTGTAAAACAATCCATCCTGGAGCAAATCCAAAGCGGCACCTTGATGCCAAACGATAAGCTCCCCAGTGAAGAAGAATACTCTGCGGCTTTTAACGTAAGTGGAATTACAATTCGCAAAGCTTTGTCCGAGCTTGCCAATGAAGGTTACATAAGGAGAACAAAGCGAAAAGGTACATTTGTCAACGGCAATGTTACAGAAGAGAGCTCCAGCCGATTATTAGCTTTGGTTTTATCTGCTGAGGACTACTTCGATATATCCTATATGAAGATAATCAAGGGCGCACAAAGTATGGCCGCTGAG
Source organism: Clostridiales bacterium (assembly GCA_029267975.1). Taxonomy (GTDB): domain Bacteria; phylum Bacillota; class Clostridia; order Lachnospirales; family Lachnospiraceae; genus Mobilitalea. The sequence continues at coordinate 5,577 of JAJUHH010000175.1, read as the reverse complement.
TACAATTACTCCCTGATCGTTGAATGGTCCAGCAACAATCTGACGCAGGAAGCAGAGACCATAAAGAAGATACTAGATAGAAATATTGATGGCTTTATCATTTATCCTTATGACCCGGTGAAGAGCAATAATAATTACCTGCTAATAGAACAAAAGAATATCCCATATGTTTTAGTGGACCGCTACAATGTAAATCATCCAAGCTATTTTGCAGGCTGCTGCAATTATGATGGTGCGGTGCTCGCAACAAAGGAGCTGCTAAAATTAAACCATACGAATATCAAATTTGTGGGATATCATTTTTTCCTTAACTCAGAGCAGGAACGTTATGATGGTTATTGCAGTGCCATGCGGCAGGCAGGTCTTGTAGATATCCAAAATGAATTCCTTTCAAGTATTGATTACGAATTACTGAAAAAGCAAATCTTTAATCACGACATTACCGCCCTCATATGCAGTAATGACAGAATTGCAATTAAGCTCATGAAAAAGCTTACAGAAATGGGTATCAGAATTCCTCAGGATGTTTCCATCATAGGTTTTGACGATTGGGACAGCGCACAGAACGATGCCATTGGATTAACGACAGTCAGACAGAATTTCAACGAAATCGGAGCCAATGCAACCTATTTACTTTTAAGCGCAATTCAGGGCAAGATACAGGGCAAGAATACCAAGCTCTTATCCGGTGTAAGTCTTGTCATTCGTAATTCCATTTGCAATAACCCCTATGCTTAAAGATAGGCCGCACAAATCAAAACCTTCCCTGTACTCCTATGGAGCCGGGAAGGTTTTTTTACATTCCATTCTTATTATTGCACTTAATAGTACTTTAAGACAAATTCGATCAAAGGCGTATTATCCTCCAGTCCATGGGGATGATGGTCACAACCTTTCTTTAAAATCTCTGTCAGATTGCCGCCTTGCCTGACAAACATTTTCGAGAGCACTTTGCCGTTTTCTGCATAAGGAACAATGGTATCAGAATCACCACATACCAAAAATGTAGGAATATTGGCTTTGATAAGCTCCCCCACATGATCAATAGGATGGTTGCGGTAATTGATGAGCTCCGATCTGGTCATTCCTGTAGCATTCACAAATTCTTCATACATATCATCCAGATACCCGTTTGAAGCACCTACACCACAAGGGCAACTTAGTAAATTTAAAACAGGGGCATCTAAGTAAAGGGCTGCTACGTATTGAGGATATTTTGCAGCAAAATATACTGCATGCATTCCACCACAGCTAAATCCTACCGGTATACATTTCTCATGGAAAGCATATTCCCTCCTAAGAAATTCGCAAAATCGGGCTTTGCTGTCTGCATCCTCAGGTGTGTACCATCGTGTTTTGTTCGACAGGTACGCAAGATAGTATCCTCGCTTTACCATATCCAACTCGAAAGAGGGAAAAGCATCAAAATACTCTGTCTTTAACAACCATTTATTCCCCTCTGCTGCCTGATCCGGAAATACTAATATCGCCTTACGATCTTCAAAGCGAAAATCAAACCGCCTAAATCCATTCCACTTACTTTCTATATAATCCACCACCGTATCTTCCTTTCCTAAGTTAGGTATCATCAATTATCCTATTATACCATAACATTATCTGCAAATAAACGATACATCTTCCCGGAAGGGTGATACGAATTAGCTTAGTATAGATCCTTCAGCAGCCTGCGGTAAACTTCCAGGGAAAAGGGTGGGTTCCCGGCCAGATAGTGATTCTTACCCTTGCATCCGTTCACTTCCCACTCCATGAGATACATTTTCTTTTCCCCCTGACTGTAAGGTATGTTTTTCAGAGGTGTAACCCCATGGTGAATCGTAGTTTCTTCATCAATTATTACTTCTCCCGCTGTCATTTCCTTAATGCAATACTTCAGGGCAAGAGACTGATCCGTATCATTGACTGCAACCAACACTAAGTTCCAGTTCTCCGGTTCCTTAATGGACAAGAGTACCGGCTGCTGCACTTGCTTAATATAATGATAAGCAAGCTTCTTTTCAAAGTAATAATCAACCACTGCATCAGAGAATTGCGGCCATCCGTCAATTAAGTTCCACCAGATGATTCCCGTACGCTTGGGCTGTCCAGTTCGGAAGAATTCGATAAAGAATTTCTTTGCCTCAGCTTGGGAAATCTGACTGGCCAGAATAAAGTCATCCAGAGTATCGGGGATCTCCCCAAATAATTCCTTGATCTGCTTTGCCATCAGCTCAATACGATAAGCAAATATTCCTCTTTCCCCCTTTTCCATACTGGAAGCATGAAGCATCCAGTCGTCATTTCCCTTCCAGGGCCATAGCTTATCCGCAGGAAGGAATTTCCCCAGGGAGGATCTTGAAGGACATCCGTGATAACCAATTTCACTGACAAAACTGCATAGGGATCTCTTATAATATTCTGATTTGTAATAGTCTCTCGGACCCCAAAGATGATTTTCCGGCAGCAGATCTCCCGGATATTTTTCGGCTTCCAAATCAACAAAGGGAGAACTGGGCAGATAAGGTCTCATAGAATCTTCGAATTCCACTACCTTTTGCAGAACTTCTCTGGTGATTTTGTTATTCGAAGGTTTTCCCTTGAAGCCCATGACATCACACTCATTATCGCCTGCCCAGATAGCGATCGCCGGATGCTGGCGCAATCTGCGAACTACCTTTTCCCCTTCCTCTCTCATAACTTCGCAAAAGTCATCGTCCACCGGATAGGTTCCGCAGGCCATGCAAAAATCCTGCCAAATAAGTATGCCTTTTTCATCGCAGAAATCATACAGGTAATCATCCTCATATATTCCGCCACCCCAAAGGCGAATCATATTGCAGCCGGTATCCTCCACCAATTCCATCACCCTGGGAAGGCGCTGCCTGTCTCTGGAATGTAGAGCATCAATGGGTACCATGTTGGTACCTAGGATGAATATTTTTTTATTATTTACGTAAAACTGGAACTTTCCGCTTAAGAACTGATCTGTTATTGCAGTACGCTCTAAGGCTACACTACGAATACCAAATCTCGTCATCCAGGTATCGATTACCACATCATTTTTACTTAAGGTTACCTCCACATCATAAAGCGCTTGCGCTCCATAGCCCTTGGGCCACCAAAGAAGCGCATTCTCTACCCACACCCTGATATGACCGGCACTGAACCACAGTCTGTCACTTATTTCAAAGCTGCTGTCCCGACAATGACCACGTAAGGTAATCTCATATTCTGAAATAGCATCCCCCAGCACTTCTGCATCGAAAAACATCTCTATCTCCGCCAGGTTAATGTTCGGGTCTACGTATTTTGCCATTACATAAACCTGCTTTAGGTATTCAAGGGGGCGGTCTTCTATATAAACCGGCCTGTAAATCCCTCCGGAAACAAGGCGAGGCATAATATCCCAACCAAACATTGAGGCAGATTTTCGCAGGCGCAGGGACTCATAATTGTATTTCAGTGCACTATTATAAACGGATAGTTTTCTCCCTCTTGCAGCGATACAAGCCGGGATGATATGTACCAGCAAGTCATTTTCTCCGTCTTTTATGGTATCAAGCTGAAAAGTCTGTGCAACAAACATATTCTCACAGCTTCCAATCAGCTTTCCGTTTAAATAAATTTCTGCAACTGTATCCAAGCCTTCAAAGGTAAGAATTGGGACTGTTCTCTCTGTCTTTGAATACTTAAATTTACGGCCATAAAACATATGTACAGCTTCAAGCTCTTGTGCCTTCAAAACATTTTGCCCATAGAAGGGATCTTCCAAAAGCCCTGCTCTCTGAAGGTCGATTTCCAAATTGCCCGGTACTATGGCCGGGATGCAGTTATCCTTCTCAAGGATATCATCTACTGTCACAGGATGCGTCGAAGAAGCGTTAAAATCACTATTTTTCTGATAAAAAATATCCAGTCACCTGTTAAGTCTGTTCGTTTCCAATTATTCTTCATTGCTATCTCCTCTCTCTGCAAATATATTCTCTGGCCTTCTCCTAGCCAAACAGCCTTTCCTCCAGCATTGCACATATAGCATGATAAATTGGCAAGGTATATTCTTGGATCTGATAGGTTTCTACCGCCGGAAGCTGTAAGCATATATCACTGCATACACTTAACCTTGAAGCCCTGCTTCCTGTTATTCCAATTACCTTCATCCCTTTTACTTTCGCTGTTTTAGCTGCGTTCACCACATTGCCTGAATTCCCGGAGGTTGTCATGGCAATCAGCACATCTTGCGGACTTCCATACACATATACCTGTTGGGCATATACCATATCATAATCGGTATCATTTCCCACCGCTGTAAGTAGCGCCAGGTGACTATTCAGTGAAATGGCAGGAATTCCTTTCTGAAGTTTATCCGCAAGCTCTATCCCACCTTCCACCTTGGTAAAGGGGAGTTTCTCCTCATTACATAACTGTCTTTTTAGTTTAAAGCCTTTCATCAATTCGCCTACGATGTGTTCGGCATCTGCTGCGCTTCCGCCATTACCGCATATAAGAAGCTTGCCCCCATGATCGACGCTTTCTAATATTAATTCGTATGCGGCTAGAATAGGGACATTCTCCAGGCATGGATATCTTTCAATTAAGTCTTTATATATTGCTAAATCCGTTCTCATATTCTCCTCCATACAAAGCAACCGAAAGGGCCGCATAATCTCCGATGCTGTCACCCAGCTGAGCCGGGACAATTCTGCATCCTTTCCGTGCAATATCTAAGGTTTCACGCTCTATTACTTCAAACATAGCTTCGGATAAGAGCTTACCGCTCCTTTCGTATATACTCCCCAGAACAATTATCTCAGGGTTCAGTATATCTATGAGGATTGCCAAAGCCCGCCCCAGATAGTGTCCACTAGTTCGATAGATATCTTCTGCCAGAGCATCTCCGGCCTCAGCAGCCTGTGCCACTTTCTTTGCCGTTAGATCATTTAGCTGCTCAAAATCAAGGCAGAAGCCCGGTCTGATCCCCATCTGCAATTGTTCCAGAACTTTGATTCTGGCTAATTGAGCAATCCCTCCTCCGCTGCAGAAGCCCTCAAAAGAACCCGCTTTGCCATAGCCTACAGGACCAATCTCTGCCAGACGAATATGTCCCACTTCTCCGGCCATATCCGTGGACCCCGAGTATAGCTGTCCGTTTAAAATCAGTCCCGCTCCCATTCCGGTTCCGCAGGTCAGGAAAATAATATTTTGACAACCCTTTGCTGCTCCAAAGTTCCATTCTGCCAAGGCACATGCATTGGCATCATTTTGAAGGTAGGCAGGGACCTTGAATTCCTCTTCCATTCTCTTAACAATTGCAACATTATCCCAACCAGGCAGGTTCGGAGGATTCATGATCAATCCTTTCTTATGATCCAGTGGTCCTCCGCAGCTGATACCAATTCCTGAAAGCTGCTCTTGTACAAGTTGCTCTTTCTGAAGGACCTCCTTTATATGATGGATCAATTGTCCTATGATGTAGTCCGGCCCCTTGGACACTTCCGTAGGAAAGGAAATTCGTTCAACAATCTCGAATTCTCTTATTTCCTTTTCTTTTGCTGCCCGTCCTAGGATAATTGCACATTTTGT
>JAJUHH010000174.1 GCA_029267975.1 Clostridiales bacterium | reverse complement strand
TGAAATCCTCAGATTTCTTGCATACAGTAAGTAATAATAACATCATTGAACTAATAAATAACTATGTAATCATTTTTTTTAAATTGATTTTCTTTTAGATTTGATTTTTTTTTATCATATTTTTATATTCCTTTCTATAATATACCAACCGGTTTGTATAGATGGTATCATGTTCCTCTTTCTCTGTCAAGTAATAAAATTAAACTTGACAAAATAAACTAACCGGTCTACTATTGTAAGGAGTAAGTGCATCTCATGGTTCAGCCAGGATAGAAACATATAGACAGGATAGAAACTTATAGACAGGGATAGGAACTTATATGATAAAAAATAAGAAATTAATGACAGGCAGCTTTACTATAGCAGCGTTTCTTTGCCTTCTGCTTATGATTGTATTAGCACCAAATGATAAGGAGAACATAAAAATAATTCCATCAGGTGAGGAGATCGATCTCATCGTGGCATCTGATCTGCATTATCTGTCAGAAAACTTAACGGATCATGGCCCTGCTTATCAAAAATATTCGGCCAATAGTGATGGAAGGCTTATGGATTACATAGAACCGCTGATTGATGCCTTTTGCTATGATATGAAAAAGCAAAGTCCTGATATCCTAATCTTAAGTGGGGACTTAACCAACAACGGCGAGAAGGTAAGCCATGAAGAACTTGCACAAAAATTAAGGGATATAGAAAATAGCTCCGGAAGCAGAATCTATGTAATCCCAGGCAATCATGACATCTTAAATCCCTGGGCAAGAGGCTTCGAAGAAGATAAGCAATATGTCACAGAATCCGTGGATGCTAAGGAGTTTGCAAAGATTTATAAGGATTTTGGCTATGAGGAAGCAATTTCAAAAGATAAGGGTTCCTTAAGTTATCTGGCTGCTCCCTCTGAGGATCTATGGCTTTTGATGCTGGACAGCAATGAATATCGGCTCAATAAAGAGCGTGGTGTACCTACCACCAAGGGAGAACTGAGAAAAGGACCCTTAAATTGGATTAAGAAATGCAGTATGCTTGCCAGGAAAAAGGGAGCCAAGCTGATTACAGTCATGCATCATAATCTGATCGATCACAGCAGAATCACTTCCGGCTTTACTTTGGATAATTCACAGGAGGCAGTTAGGGTATTTCCGGAAAGCAATATTCCCCTGGTTCTGAGCGGTCATCTTCATATACAGGATATCCGTCATACCAGCGAGGAGGATCATAAGATCTACGATATTGCTACCGGTGCACTGATTATATATCCCCAACGTTATGCTAAGCTAACCTACCATGCAGATCAGAGTCTTGACTATATTGCTTCCAATGTGGATGTGGATAACTGGGCAAGATCCAATAAGATAGAGGATGAAAATTTAAGAAACTTTACTGAGTATGCAAGGAAGAATTTCTATAACAAAGCCTACGAGATGGCATATGAAAGATTAATCAAGCTTGATGTTTATACTGAAGAAGAATGCGATGAGATGGCCAAGACCGTAGCCTTGATGAATATCAATTATTTCAGTGGAACAATTCAAGCTGTTAAAGAAGAGGTTATGGAGTCCAAAGGCTATCAGCTATGGTTGGCTGCAGAGGAAACTGAGACAATGAAAGGCTATGTACTAAGTATGCTATCTAACAAGAATATTGATAATACTAAGCTTAATCTTACACTGAAGTAATAACTAATCACTGCCAATTCCAATTTCTTCGTTGATGTTGATACTGCCGTATAATCTGATACAGATTGTACGGCAGTATTATAGTGCCTCAAACTGTGAATGATATAGTTATGTAAATGAGTAGTTAATGCTGTTGACGTATATTCCGCTCCTCCATCGAGTTTATCATACAAGCAAATAAAATTTTATTGTTCTCAAATCAACATTTTTATAAGATTTGTCGTGAAAACTTCGCTTTATAAACATCTGATGGTTGCGAAATCAACACTGTGTATATATAATTAAAATTCGGTAGGAGGGAGAAAGAAGATCTATCACTGGCTAAATAGATTGACATAAGGAGATAAAGCATGGCGTATATCGAATTTAATCATGTAATAAAACAATATAATACGGAAGGAGCAGCCATTCGTGCATTGGATGATGCAAGCTTTACTGTAAATAAGGGGGAGCTGGCTGTAATCTTAGGGGCTTCCGGAGCCGGAAAAACAACGGCGCTAAACATATTGGGCGGCATGGATACGGTAACCTCCGGTAAAGTATTGGTGGATGGCAAAAATATAGCTGAATTTAATCATAAACAATTAACAGAATACAGGCGTACGGATATCGGCTTTGTATTTCAGTTCTATAATCTGGTTCCAAATCTGACAGCCTTGGAGAATGTAGAACTGGCTGCTCAGATTCGGCCTGATTCTTTGAATGCTTCAGAAACCCTGGATAAAGTCGGTCTTGCCGACCGTAAACATAATTTTCCCGCACAACTCTCCGGAGGAGAGCAGCAGAGGGTGTCAATTGCACGTGCGATCGCCAAAAAGCCCAAATTACTTCTCTGTGATGAACCCACAGGTGCACTGGATTACAATACAGGAAAGCAAATTTTACAGCTGTTACAGGATATGTGCCGCAAGGAAGGGATTACTGTACTGATCATAACCCATAACTCGGCTCTGGCGCCCATGGCAGACCGGGTAATTCATTTTAAAAACGGCCAGGTTGTGAAGATGGTTCAAAACGAGCAGCCTACACCGGTTGCAGAAATTGAGTGGTGATCGTATGAATAAGACTTATGGCAAGGATATTAGTCGCTCTATCACAAAAGATTGGAAGCGCTTTTTATCCATCGTAATCATAACAGCACTGGGTGTTGCTATGCTGACAGGCTTATATGCGTCCTGTAAGGACATGTACTATTCTGCAGACCGGTTTTATGACAAGCAAAATTTGTTTGATATTCGGATACTCTCTACCCTGGGGCTCACCCAGGAAGATGTGGAAGCCCTAAGCAAGCTAAATGGAATAGATTTGGTGGAAGGTGCTTATAGTGAAGCTGTTCATACCCAGGTAGAAGGGGGGCGAAAAAGTGTAACTCTTTCTGTGCTGAGCAATCGTGGACTTAATAATCCCTATGTATTGGAGGGGGCCTTACCATCCAATGTGAAGGAAATTGCTGTTACAGAAAAATATCTGATCGAAAGTGGCAAATCCATTGGTGATACGGTAACCATTGCAGAAGATATGGACACAGATACAAGCACAGAGGACAAGGACAAAGAAGACAAGGAGGAGCCAAACTTTGTAAATACCACCTATACTATTACAGGCAAAGTATTAGATCCAATGGATATACAAAGCGATGGGATGGCAAGTGTCATTCGATCCTCCGAACAAAGTGATTATACCTTCTTTGTTACAGAGGCTGCTGCATCCTTTGATATTTATACAGCTGTATATCTTACACTGACGAATACCCAGGAGCTGAACAGCTATTCAGGGGAATATGAGGAAGCGGTTCAGCAGGTAATTGATTATATTGAAATGCATATAAAGAAAGAACGGGAAGCGGCCCGTTATAGCGCTGTCTTGGCAGAGGCCCGAACAAAGCTTGATGATGCTAAGAAGGAGATGGATGAGGAGTTTCAAAAGGCGGATCAGGAATTTGCAGATGCCTGGGAAGAGATTACGGAAGGAAAGCAAAAGCTGCTTGATGGTGAAAATACTCTGAATCAAGAGGAGAAGGATGCAGCAAAGCAGTTTGCAGATGCCAGAGCAGAGTTAGAAGAAGCGAAGAAGAAGCTGCTTGCTTCAGAAAAGCAATTAAAGGAAGGAGAAGCAAAGCTAAACGAGGGAGAAGCTGAGCTTAAGGCAAGGGAGAAGGAGCTGGAAGCCGGCAGACAGCAATTTGAAGCGGAAAAAACGCAGGCCATGGAACAACTTAATATAGCTCAAAAGCAGCTTGACCAGACCCAGGAGCAACTGGATACGGAAGGGGCTGAATTAGAAGATTGAAAAGCTCAGCTTCAGCTTATGCTTGCTGATGCCTGGCCCGAAGAGGAATGGGATGCTCTGGTAAATGCTGCTGCAGCTCTTGCTGCTACAGGTGCAGATAACAATGCCATTATGGAAGGAACAGCACAGGAAGCCGGAGCGCTGAGTGCAGCTATTCTGAAGTCGGATATCCCATCCCCACAGGTAGAAACCCTGGCAGAAATCAGCCTTGCAACAGCTATCGGCCTTGGGCAGGTGAAGGGTGGCCAGCAATTCTTAAATGCACAGAAAAACGCATTCGAGGAGCAAAAGCAGGCCTCCTTACAAAAGCTTTCAGACGCCGAGGAGGAACTTAGGGCAGGAGAGGAACAGCTGCAGGCTGCCAGACAAGAGATCAGCAGTAAAAAAGCTGAACTTAAAGCAGGATACGAAAAGTTACGAGCTGGGAAGGCTGAACTTACAGATGGTGAATCTAAGCTTCAGGAAGAGGAAGCAAATGCAGGTCAAAAGATTGCTGATGCCCGAAAGGAAATCGAAGAGAGAAAGAAAGAACTGGCAGAGGGTGAAGCAGATTATTTAGAAGAAAAACAGGAATATGAGAAGAAAAAGCAGGATGCGATAAAGGAGCTTGAGGATGGATATGCAAAACTGGAGGACCTTGATCAGGCCACTTGGTATGTGCAGGATCGCAGCTCATTGGACAGCTACGCAAGTCTTAGCAGTGATTTATCCTCCATTGAAGCAGTAGGTAAGGTCTTTCCCGTGATCTTCTTACTGGTGGCAGTACTAATGAGTCTGACCACCATGACACGCATGGTAGAGGAAGAGCGTGGACTGATTGGAACTTACAAGGGTTTGGGCTATACCAATGCCTCTATTTATCGAAAATATATTCTCTTTGCCTTACAGGCCTGTATCATAGGCGGTATTCTGGGAGATATCTTTGGCTTTATCCTAATGCCGAAATTCATAACCTTTGTGTTGCGAGTTTTATACACCCTTCCCCAGTATTACCTGCGCTTTGATATCCCTTACGGGGTTGGCGGTGTTCTCTTATTCACCCTTGCAATTGTCGGGGCTACTGCCCTGGCCTGCCGCAGTGAGTTAGCCCATATGCCTGCAAATCTCATGCGGCCTAAGGCACCAAAGGCAGGCTCCCGTGTTTTGCTGGAACGATTACCCTTTATTTGGCAGCATCTCAAGTTTTTGAATAAGGTTACAGCCCGGAATATATTCCGCTATAAAAAGCGTATGTTTATGACTATTGGCGGCATTGCCGGCTGCACTGCATTGATTCTATGCGGCTTTGCCATCAGAGATTCGATCATAGATCTGGAGCCGAAGCAGTATGATCGGATATATCATTATGATCTGATGACGGTATTCCAGGAGAAGGACAGGGACGACTTCTTGCAGAAACTGTCTGCAGACAGCAATATTCAGGATTATATCCCCCTTCGGATTGAGAGCGTGAAGCTGATCAATGCAAAGGGGAAAGCAGAACAGGTACAGTTTATGGTTATTCCTGAAGGAACAGCCATAGAGAAATATATCAGCATCAGAAATAAAGAGGATGCCTTGCTTCCAATGAGTAACAGCGGTATCTTTGTAACCAGGAATGCAGCCCAGCTTCTTGGGCTAAGGGCTGGGGATATCGTAAGCCTGCAGGATAAGGACCTAAAGCAAGGGAACGTGGAAGTAGCAAGCATCGTACAGAATTATCTGGGCAATCATGTGTATATGACGCAGAGCTTATACGAAAAAGTATTTGGGGCTTATGAGAGCAATGGCATTCTGGCACATTTGTCAGATAGCTGTCAGGATCAGGCTGCCTATGCAAAAGATCTGCTGGAGGATGCTGCTGTGATTTCCTCCGTAAGTACGGCCGATCTGAGAGAGAATTATGGCTTTGACCTGATCAATGCAGTCATCCTTCTGATGATCGTTATGGCTGGTGGGCTTGCCTTTGTAGTACTCTTTACACTATCTAATACCAATATCTCGGAGCGGGCCAGGGAGCTGGCTACCATTAAGGTATTAGGCTTCTATGATAAGGAAGTACATCAGTATGTCAATAAAGAGACCCTTTTACTCACCATAGCAGGTATCCTTCTTGGCTTACCTCTGGGGCATTACCTAAGTAAACTCCTGACCGTTGTCCTGAAGATGCCCTCCATCTATTTTGCCGTGCACATTGAAGCGGTAAGCTATGTCATCTCAGCTTTGATCACTTTTTGCTTTGCCTTATTGGTAAACCTGATGACCAACCGCATGCTTGACCGGATTGATATGGTGGAAGCCCTGAAAAGTGTGGAATAGGGAAATATGAGATTCGAAGATCGTATTGCAATTCCTTCAAAATTTTTGTACAATATAGTTATTTTCGTTGGGTGAGATTTTCGAATCTCACCCAATCATTTGTGTCCAAATATATACATAATGATGACATAATAAAATATGAAAGAAAAAGTAGGATGAAATCATGAAAAAATTACTTCTTAAGCATCATCTGTTGCGAACTCTGGTTGAATTAAGAGGCAATCCCCG
>JAJUHH010000173.1 GCA_029267975.1 Clostridiales bacterium | reverse complement strand
TTGTATTTGTTAATATAGACAGCAAATAAGTGATTTGGGAGGATAATAGAATGCCTCAGGCTTATCAAAATGAAAAGCTCTCTGCCCGGGAACGGGCGGAGAGCTTGCTGTCCATCATGACCCTAAAGGAGAAGATCGGACAGTTAAATCAAAAGCTTTACGGATTTTCGATCTATGAGCGGCAAGGGGATAAGCTCCTGCTGTCACAGGATCTGAAAAATGAAGTGGAGAAATACAGTGGTCTTGGAACACTTTACGGTTTGTACCGGGCAGACCCCTGGTCAGGGAAAAGCTTTGAAAACGGACTTAGCGGCAAGCATGCAATCATGGCATATAATCAGGTTCAAAGATATGTAATCGAGCATTCCAGGCTGGGAATACCAATGCTGTTGAGCACGGAATGCCCTCACGGGCATCAGGCGCTGGATGGCTACCTTCTTCCGGTAAATTTATGCAATGGTGCAAGTTTTCGTCCTGAACTTCTTGAGGAGGCTTATGAGGTATGCGGCAGACAGTTAAAGGAGCTGGGTGTTAATCTTGCCCTGGTCTCAGTACTTGATATCCTTAGGGATCCAAGATGGGGAAGAAGCGAGGAATGCTTTGGAGAGGATCCATATCTGGCAGCTGAGTTTGCCAGAGCAGCGGTTACCGGCTTACAAAAAAGCGGTGTTGCTGTGGTAGCAAAGCATTTTTGTGCCCAGGGAGAAAGCACAGGCGGAGTAAATGCCAGTGCAGCAAGAATTGGGGAACGGGAACTGAGAGAAATCCATCTGCCTGTGGTAAAGGCCTGCATTGAGGCCGGAGTCAAGGGGATTATGGCGGCTTATAACGAAATTGACGGTATTCCCTGTCATGCCAACTACAAGCTGCTGACAGAAATTCTGAGAGAAGAGATGGGATTTACCGGCTTTATTATGTCGGATGGTGTGGCCATTGACCAACTGGATGTAATGACAGGTGATCCGGTTATGTCCGCTGCACTGGCTCTCAATGCCGGAGTGGATATGGGACTCTGGGATGAGGCCTTCGGCCATTTGGAAGAAGCCTATGAAAGAGGGCTCGTTACCATGGAGACCATCGACCGGGCAGTGCTTCGGATCTTGACACTGAAATTTGAACAGGGATTATTTGAACAGCCATACCTGAAGGAAGATGAGAGCTTAACAGAGTTTCATTATCAGGATTACCCTCAGTCCTACCGACTTGCTTCGGAATCGGTCGTACTCTTGAAGAATGAAAGGGATATCCTCCCTATAGATACAAGCAAGGTCCGCAGCATTGCTGTCATATGACCCAACGCTGACGAGATATTCAATCAGCTGGGAGATTATTCTCCTCCGGTTCGGGAGGGGCAAGGCAGCACGGTACTGCAGGGCATTAAGCAATACCTGGCCGCTTGCGGAGCGACAACTGAGATTAAGTATGCCCCAGGCTGTCAATTATTTGACGGCAGCCAGGAAGAAATAGATAAAGCTGCTTCCCTGGCTTCATCCTGTGATCTGACCATACTGGTTCTTGGAGGCTCTTCCAGCCGCTTCGGAGAGGCTGTCTTTGATAAAAACGGTGCGGTGATAGCTTCCGAAAAGGTATCCATGGACTGCGGAGAAGGGGTTGACTGTGCAAGTCTTGAGCTGCCAAAGATACAAAGAAAGCTTACCCAGACTCTTGCTCAGACGGGCAGTAAGATAGTCACTGTTTTGATTCAGGGAAGACCCTATGTGATCACTGATATCGAGAGCAAGTCCCAGGGCTTATTCTCATGCTTTTATCCCGGTATGCAGGGAGGCCTTGCTTTGGCTGAGATCTTATTCGGCAAGGTGAGTCCAAGTGGTCATCTGAGTGTATCGGTTCCCCGGCATGTGGGTCAGTTACCGGTTTATTATAATTATAAAGCCTCCTATGCAGCCATGAAGTATTATGATCTGGAACAGGGCCCCCTGTATCCTTTTGGTTATGGTCTAAGCTATAGCAGCTTTGAATATTATGATTTTAACATTAATAAGCCAGAGTTTAATCTTGAGGAATTAGATCAGGGAAGCGTTGTTATCAGCTACTTTGTAAAGAACACAGGGAATATGGATGCCGCTACGGTGCTTTTACTTTATATCAGGGATAAGCAGGCCTCGGTTATCAGAAGGGTGAAGGAACTGAAAGCCTTTGACAAGCAGTACCTTGCGCAAGGTACAAGCATCCATAGGAAGCTGATATTAAATCGTGATAGTTTATCTTATTGGGATCATAACATGAAATTCATCGCGGAAGAGGGAGAGTTTGAGCTTATTCTGAGTGATGGGGTTTCAGAGCTGTGGAACATACAAATTCGATTAAGAAAGTGAGAAGATTATGTATATCATACCAAACCCGCAGAAGATTGAGTTTAACCAGGGACATTTTACACTGACTTATCGCGGACGGATTGTAATTGACGCCCAAAGCCAGAGTACAGATGTAAACAGTGATAGCAACATATACTCCCATGCAAAGCTCCTGAGCAGGGAAATGGAGAGAAGTGTCGGCTTTTCCCTTGCTATTGTCAGAGGAAAGGCGCAGGCGGGGGACATTTGCCTGACAGAAACTCTTACTTTGAAAGAAGAAGAGTATATCTTAACGATTAATGAAGGAGGGATCAAGCTTCAGGGCGGAAGCGCAGCAGGTATCCTTTACGCCATCCAGACCTTAAGACAGATCCTGGCCCAGGAAGGCGCATATCTGCCCTGCTTGGCCATTCATGATTACCCGGAGCTTCCCAACAGAGGCTATTATCTTGATGCAACCAGGGGAAGGATTCCGACCCTTGCTTACCTGAAGAGCTTTGCTGATAAATTAAGTTATTATAAGATCAATCAATTGCAGCTTTATATTGAGCACAGCTTTTTATTCAGCAATCTCAGTGAGGTATGGAGGGATGACACCCCGCTGACCGCAGAAGAGATTTTAGAGCTTGATGCTTATTGCCGTAAGCTTCATATTGAGCTGGTGCCTTCTTTATCAAGCTTCGGACATCTTTATAAGCTGCTGAGCACCAAAAGCTACTCCCATCTTTGTGAACTGCCGGATTCGCAGAAGCAACCCTTCTCCCTGGATGATCGCATGATGCATCATACGGTGGATGTCTCCAATGACCAGAGCCTTCTTTTGATCAAGCAGCTAATTGACGAATATTTACCCCTGTTCTCCTCCAAGCATTTTAATATCTGTGCGGATGAAACCTTTGACCTTGGAAAGGGCAGATCCAAAGAACTGGCAGATTCCCTTGGGGTTGACGAAATCTATATCCGCTACGTAAAGGAATTATGTGATTATGTCCTTGCCAAAGGAAAGCGACCCATGTTCTGGGGAGATATTATCTGTGGATTCCCGGAAGCTATCAATCGACTGCCAGAGGAAACCATCTGCTTAAATTGGGGCTATGCTCCCAACCAGAACGAGGATGGCACAAAGGCACTTCATAATGCCGGAGCAACCCAGTATCTGTGTCCCGGCGTTGCTGGCTGGAATCGTTGGATCAACCTGATTGATGCTTCTTATCAGAATATTACACGCATGTGTACCTATGCACATCGCTATCATGCCCTGGGAGTTTTGAATACGGATTGGGGTGACTTTGGTCACATTAACCATCCGACCTTTTCGGTAACCGGCATGATCTATGGGGCGGCCTTCTCCTGGAACCAAAGGATACTGGAACAGGAGGAGATGAATAAGCAGATCTCCATGCTTGAATTTTCAGACTGCACCGGAACCATCGTGGATCAGATTGCCAAGCTTGCCTTAAATAGCGTGTTCGAATGGATAGATACCGTTCGCTTTATGGAGCTTGATATTAAGGGCAAAAGTGAGGAGGAGAAGAAGAAGTACATCAGCGAAATTTCTTTTGCTGATGTTGCAAAGGCGAATTCTGCAATCGCCGCGGGAATAGAGAAGCTTTACCAGCTGATCGGACCCATGGATCCGGATAAAAGGGTTCTGGTAAAGCCTTATATCATTGCTGCAGAGGGGATGGCGCTCTTTAATACCATCGGCGCAACCCTCAGTCATAAGCTCTATGGGGGCAGCTATGATGCGGCAGCTGATCCTAAGATCCTGGCAATGCAGCTGGAGCAATGGTTCTATCATTATAAGGAGCTTTGGAGAAGCGTCAGCAAGGAAGCTGAACTATTCCGCATACAGAATATTATTATATGGTATGCAGATCTGCTGAGAGAAATTTAAAACGAAGAAGTTGTACCATGAAATAAAAATTTGATAAAGAGGTTGTTTCATAATTCTTGAAAAAGCAATTATGAAACAGCCTCTTTTTGTGATGTGGGATTTATTTGTGTTTTGCCTTTAAGTGCTATAAAATTATTTACAGAAGATACTAAACATGATAATATATGTTCATAACATATATTTAATATAATAATATAAAAGTGCATTGCACGATAATGACGGGATATAAAACTAGGCTCCTGGAAGAAAATATTTAACTTAAGAGAGGTTTCTATGGTTGAGAAAATAATACTTGTATTTAAAACGCATTTTGATATCGGATTTACGAATCTCTCCTCTACGGTTATTGATCAATATGCCAATTCCATGCTGAAGGATGTAATTGCCACGTGCAAAGCTACGGAACATATGGGGGCCCAGAGGTATGTATGGACGATGCCCTCATGGCCGTTAAAAATAATTATAGAACGATGTTCTGATGATTTAAAGAAGGAACTGAATTTATTGATTGAGAAGGGGCAAATAGTATGGCATGCATTACCGTTTACCTTCCATACAGATTTTTGCAGTGCTGAAGAATTAATAGAAGGCTTTCGCTTTGGACGGGAGTTGTCCCGTACTTATAACAAGCCCTATCCTATAACAGCAAAAATGACAGATGTCCCGGGGCATGGTATTATGCTGCCGGCTATTTTGAATGGAGCGGGTGTGAAGTTTTTGCATCTGGGCTGCAATGAGTTCTCAACTCCTCCCAAGGTACCATTTTTATTTTACTGGCAGGCTCCCGGTGGACAATCTGTACTTACGATGTATAGTAAGGGCGGATATGGTACTTCCCTGCTTCCGCCGGAGGACTGGAACTATCCGGTATGGATGGCTCTTATGCACACTAATGATAATTCCGGTCCGCAATCAGCTGCATTAATTCGTGAAATGGTGCAAACAATCCAAAGAAAGTATCCTGCTGCGGAAGTGGTATGTGGTAGGATGGATGATTTTTATCTGGAATTATCAAAATGTGATTTGAGCAATATCCCCATTATAGATAAGGATCTTGCGGATACGTGGATTCACGGTGTAGGCTCATACCCACAAGAGGTTGCTGTTGTTCGACATAATAGAGAAAAAAGTAAACGGCTGCAGGCTATTATGGTTAAAAAGGTACTGGAGGGCAGGGATAAGGCCAAGGAAGTGGTTAACGATAAATTAGATCGGTTTTATGAGACAGTCAATATATTCGAAGAACATACTTGGGGTGCGGATGTGAAAACGTGGCTGGGGTCAGGTCGTGTATATTCAAAAGAAGAGTTTATGGAAATAAAGAAGTTGGAAAACTATCGCTTTATGGAAGCCTCATGGCAGGAACAGAAGGATAGGGCGCTTCAAAGCAGCGCAATCTTAGATGAATTAAAGCTGTTGCTGGAGCAAGATGAGAATGGCTGTGTTTCTCTCTTTAACCCAGGTAATTCAACATTTGTGGGATGGGTAACCCTAAATGAATTAAAGAAGTGGAACTGCTCTGCAAAAGCAACAGATCAGCATATAAGCTATCCGGACTGTGGACTGAAAATTAGGGGGGAGCTTCTTCCAATCACGAAGATAGATGGGGAGTGGGCTTGCTATGTAGAAGGTATACCGGCATTTACATCAATTCCGCTTCAATTTAGTGAGAGTCCCTCTCCTATAACAAATATGAATATTATCCATAATAACTCCTTGGTAATATGTGAAAATCATAGATATGCATTAACATTTGAAGAGGCATCGGGAGAGATAACAGAGCTCTATGATAAGAAAATGAAAATAGCATTACTGAAGAGAAGGAATGAAAAAGGTGTTTTTTCGTATGAATATAATCGTTACGGAACAGAAGATATTACTGCATATATAAGGGAATATGCTTATCGCTTTACTGATTGGGGAATTAAGGATTTTGGCAGAGAAAACTATCCGGAATGCGAGCATAAGGTATACAAACCGCTGTTTCAGTCTTATTCAATCGATTTAAATACGATTACTTTCTTTTATCGAGGAGAAGAAAGTGCTGGAAAATATGGTGATGCAGAGATGATAAAATTGGAGGTTACATTACCTCCGGCAGGTGATGAGCTCTTTGTAAGCTTGCATTTGAAGCAAAAGAATGAAACTCCCTATGTGGAATCTGGTTCACTCTTATTCCCCTTTGCACAGGAAAGGGTGCAATATAGCATCAATAAATCAAATGCGGTAGTGGATCCATCGGAGCATATTCAAGAGGGTGCAAACCACGTATTCTATTGTATAGAAAATTATATAACTATGAT
>JAJUHH010000172.1 GCA_029267975.1 Clostridiales bacterium | reverse complement strand
TTTCCCTGCAGCCGCTCGGATTTCATCAGATGGAGGGGCGGTAATGCGCTTATTTATTGCAATTTTATTTGAAGAAGGGATAAAGTCGAATCTATATAGTGCGGTAAATAAACTGAAAGCTATGGCAAAGGGGACCTTTACCCAGAAGGAGAATCTGCATCTTACCCTGAATTTTATCGGAGAGACGGATCGGCTGGAGGAGGTACAGAGGGCCATGCAGCAGGCGGTAAATAAATCCGGTGTCAGTAGCTTTGTCCTATCCATTCAGGGTCTGGGCAAATTTACACGCAGGGAAGGAGATATTTACTGGGCAGGAGTAGAGAAGGAGCCGGATTTATGGCGCTTACAAAAAGCACTGGTCAAAGAGCTGAAGGAGCAGGGGTTCTTTGACATAGATGATCATGAGTACCGACCTCATCTGACCCTGGGCAGGAGAGTGAAGCCAGGGAAAAATCTTAATGAGCAGGAGTTTGCCGCAGGGATTAAACCGATGCAAATGCGGGTGAATAAAATTAGCCTGATGAAATCCGAGCGGCTGCAGGGAAAGTTAACCTATACCGAGATCTATGAGGTTCCACTTTCATAAAAAGGGATATGTATGGAAAAAGGTCAATAAGTGAAAAAGGACAATGAATGGCTGTATATAATTTGAAAGCAGGATGATACTCATAATGTTGGAAGTTCTACCAGACAGGAGGTAACCCATTGAAGGTATTAGTAGATGCGGACGCATGTCCGGTAAAGGATATTATTGAAAGAATCGCCAGGGAACATAATCTTCCGGTGATCATGGTGATCGACACCAGCCACATCCTGGACTCTGATTACAGTGAAGTGGTTATGGTCAGTAAGGCTCCGGATGCTGTAGACTTTGCCCTGATCAACCGGACAATGAGGGGGGACATTGTGGTTACCCAGGATTATGGGGTGGCTGCCATGGCCTTGGGCAGAGGCGCATATGCTATTCATCCGGGAGGTAAGCTATTTACGGACAAAAATATCGAGATTCTCCTGATGGAGAGGGATATCGCAAAGCAGTGTCGCAGAGCCGGAGAGCGGGTGGGCAATCATGCCAGAAAACGTACCTTGGCTGATGATGAGCGCTTTGCGCAGGCATTTAGCAGGCTGTGCCGCAGCGTCGGGGATGACCAAAAACTGCCAGAAAAATAGAACAGACATTCGAAAATGTATTGCTTTTACATTTTTCCTATGCTATAATCATTAACAAGGTCTAAAACAGAACAAATGTATGAGTTACATATTGTCATGGATTGAAGACTGATGCCCTGAATTAGGAGGGAATACAAGTATGGAATTTAAGTTAAAATCAGAGTTTGTGCCAACCGGTGATCAGCCGGAGGCCATAAAAGCGCTTGTGGAAGGATTTCAAAGGGGCAACCAGGCTCAGACCTTGCTTGGTGTTACCGGCTCCGGTAAAACCTTCACCATGGCGAATGTGATACAGCAGATTCAGAAGCCAACCTTAATCATAGCTCATAATAAGACTCTGGCCGCGCAGCTGTACGGCGAGTTTAAGGAGTTCTTTCCGGAGAATGCCGTTGAATATTTTGTAAGTTACTATGACTATTATCAGCCGGAGGCGTATGTACCGTCTACGGATACTTATATAGAGAAGGATTCCTCCATCAATGATGAGATTGATAAGCTGCGGCATTCCGCAACAGCATCTCTTTCCGAGAGAAATGATGTTATCATTGTTGCCAGTGTTTCCTGTATTTATGGTCTGGGCAGCCCTATCGATTACCAGAATATGACCATTTCCCTGAGACCGGGCATGATAAAGGACCGGGATGAGGTATTAAAGAAGTTAATAGAGATACAGTATGACAGGAATGATATGGACTTTAAGCGCGGTACCTTCCGTGTTCGTGGAGACGTGGTTGAGATATTCCCGGCCTATTCGGCAGAGCTTGCTGTTCGGATCGAGTTTTTTGGGGATGAGGTGGAGCGCATCCTGGAGATCGACACCTTGACCGGTGAGATCAAGTGCAGTTTGGAGCATGTGGTGATCTTTCCGGCCTCCCATTATGTGGTGGCGCCGGATAAGATGGAGATTGCCATCCGTAATATTGAAGCGGAATTGGAAGAGAGAGTGAGATATTTCAAGAGCGAGGATAAGCTGCTGGAAGCACAGCGAATATCCGAGCGTACGAATTTTGATATAGAGATGATGAGGGAGACAGGCTTTTGTTCAGGTATTGAGAACTATTCCAGACATCTGACAGGCTTGGAACCCGGAAGCCCTCCTCATACCCTGATTGATTATTTCCCGGAGGATTTTTTGATTATCGTCGATGAATCCCATATTACGCTGCCACAGATTAGAGGAATGTATGCCGGGGATCGATCCCGTAAGTCTACACTGGTGGAGTATGGCTTCCGCCTTCCCTCAGCCTTAGATAACCGTCCTCTGAACTTTGAGGAGTTTGAAAGCAAGATCAGCCAGATCCTTTTTGTGTCTGCGACTCCTTCTGTCTATGAGAGCGAGCATGAGCTGCTTCGCACGGAGCAGGTGATTAGGCCTACTGGCTTACTGGATCCGGAGGTATCGGTAAGACCGGTTGCCGGACAGATTGATGACCTTTTAGGTGAGATCCATAAGGAGATTGATAAGAAGAATAAGGTTTTGGTAACTACCCTGACCAAGCGGATGGCAGAGGATCTGACTACCTATCTAAGGGAAGTTGGTATTCGTGTGAAGTATTTGCATTCGGATATTGATACCTTGGAACGTTCGGAGATCATCAGGGATATGCGTATGGATGTATTTGATGTTCTGGTAGGCATCAACCTCCTGCGTGAGGGTCTGGATATTCCTGAGGTTGGTCTGGTTGCGATCCTGGATGCGGATAAGGAAGGCTTCCTTCGTTCGGAAACCTCCCTCATTCAGACCATTGGTCGTGCAGCCCGTAATGCAGAGGGCCATGTCATCATGTATGCCGATCATATGACCGAGTCAATGAGCAGGGCTATATCAGAGACAAATCGAAGACGTAAGATACAGCAGGCTTATAATGAGGCCCACGGAATTACACCTACCACGATTAAGAAGAAGGTTCGGGATCTGATCAGTATCTCCAAGAAGGCAGAGAAGAGTATGGATGCTATGGAGAAGGACATGGAATCCATGACCAAGCAAGAGCTTGAGGAGCTGGTTAAGACCATTACCAAGCAGATGCATACTGCGGCTGCAGAGCTTAACTTTGAGCTGGCAGCAGAACTTCGTGACAAGATGGTGGAGATTAAGAAACAGCTGTTAGAACTATAATTCAACAAATAGAAAGAGCGCATTATATACAGGTGAAGTCATGTCAGAAAAAAAGAATTATATTAGAATCAGGGGTGCAAAAGAGAACAACCTGAAGAATCTCAGTGTTGATATCCCCAGAGACCAGTTTGTAGTATTAACTGGTTTAAGCGGCTCCGGTAAGTCCTCCTTGGCTTTTGATACCATCTATGCCGAGGGACAGAGAAGATACATGGAATCCCTTTCTTCCTATGCAAGGCAATTCCTTGGGCAGATGGAAAAACCCAATGTGGAGAGCATTGAGGGGTTACCTCCGGCCATATCCATTGACCAGAAGTCAACCAATCGTAATCCACGTTCAACGGTAGGAACAGTTACTGAGATTTACGATTATTTTCGTCTGCTGTATGCAAGGATAGGTATTCCCCATTGTCCGGAATGCGGTAAGGAGATTAAGAAGCAGACTGTGGATCAGATGGTGGACGAGCTTATGTCCCTGCCCCAGGGAAGCAAAATCCAGTTGCTGGCGCCGGTGGTCAGAGGACGTAAGGGTGAACATGGAAAGCTTTTTGAACAAGCAAAGAGCAGCGGTTACGTGAGAGTCAGAGTAGATGGGAATCTCTATGAGCTGACGGAAGAGATCAAGCTGGAGAAGAATATAAAGCATAATATCGAGATTGTCGTTGACCGTTTGGTGATAAAGGAAGGAATCGAGAAGAGACTCTCTGATTCCATTGAGAATGTTTTGAAGCTTGCAGAAGGTCTCTTATATGTGGATGTGATTGGCGGAGAGCAGCTTACCTTCAGTCAGAACTTTGCCTGCCCTGATTGCGGGATCAGCATTGACGAAATAGAGCCAAGAGTATTCTCCTTCAATAATCCTTTTGGTGCCTGCCCGGAATGCCACGGCTTAGGAATCAAGATGGAATTTGCCGAGGAGCTGTTGATTGGCGATCCCACAAAGAGCATTATTGACGGTGCAGTTGCTGCTCCGGGCTGGCAGTCTGTCACAGACAAGGGCAGTTATACCAGGTCAATCATGGAGGCCTTAGCGAAGGAATATAAGTTTGATCTGAATACACCCTATGAGAAGCTGCCCCAGGAGATACGTCATATGTTTATCTACGGTACGGACGGTAGATCAGTCAAGGTACATTATCGCGGACAGCGAGGGGTAGGAGTATATGATGTTGTATTCGAGGGTCTTATCCGCAATGTGGAACGTCGTTATCGTGAAACTGGGTCAGAGACCGCAAAGCAGGAATATGAAAGCTTTATGCTTACAACACCCTGTAAGGTATGTAAGGGAAAGCGTCTGAAGAAGGAGGCCCTGGCGGTAACCGTAGGTAATAAGAATATCTCCGATGTCACTGAGTACTCTATTCGTGATCTCAAAAGCTTTATGGAAAATCTTCAGCTGACAACCATGCAGCAGAAGATCGGCGAGCTTGTTCTAAAAGAGATAAAGGCAAGAATTAATTTCCTGATGGATGTTGGCTTGGATTATCTGACCCTGGCCAGAGCGACCGGAACCTTATCCGGCGGTGAGTCACAGCGAATCCGTCTGGCAACCCAGATCGGTTCAGGCCTAGTCGGCGTTGCATACATCCTGGACGAGCCCAGTATCGGCCTGCATCAGAGGGATAATGATAAATTACTGAAAACCTTAAAGAATCTCAAGGACCTGGGCAATACCCTGATTGTAGTGGAGCATGATGAGGATACCATGTTTGCTGCTGATCATATTGTGGATATCGGACCGGGAGCGGGAGAACATGGCGGTATGATCGTTGCTGAGGGTACGGCTCAGGATATTATGAAGGTTGAGGAATCTATTACAGGTGCTTACTTAAGCGGAAGGATTATGATACCGGTACCCAAGGAGAGGCGTAAGCCAACCGGCTTCCTGAAAATTAAGGGCGCTTCCGAGAATAACCTGAAGAATATAAACGTGGATATTCCCCTGGGAGTTATGACCTGTGTAACAGGCGTATCCGGTTCCGGTAAGAGCTCCCTGGTAACAGAGATCTTATATAAACGGCTTGCCAGAGATCTAAACCGTGCCCGTTGTATTCCGGGTAAGCATAAGGAAATGCTAGGTATTGAGCAATTAGATAAGGTAATTGATATTGATCAATCACCCATTGGACGTACGCCTCGTTCTAACCCGGCCACCTATACCGGCGTCTTTGACCAGATAAGAGACCTCTTTGCAGCAACCCAGGATGCTAAGATGAGAGGTTATTCCAAGGGACGTTTCAGCTTTAATGTGAAAGGCGGTCGTTGTGAGGCCTGCGGTGGTGACGGTATCCTTAAGATTGAGATGAATTTCCTTCCGGATATCTATGTACCCTGTGAGGTATGTAACGGTAAACGTTATAACCGTGAGACCTTGGAGGTGCACTATAAGGGAAAGAGCATCTATGACGTATTAAATATGACAGTAGATGAAGCAGTGCACTTTTTTGAGAATGTTCCTTCCATCAGGCGTAAAATTGAGACGCTCAATGATGTTGGCTTGTCCTACCTACGCTTAGGACATCCTTCCACTTCACTGTCAGGCGGTGAGGCCCAGAGAATCAAATTGGCTACAGAGCTCAGCAAGCGCAGTACCGGTAAGACAATTTATATTCTGGACGAGCCTACCACTGGACTTCACTTTGCGGATGTTCACAAGCTGATCGGTATCCTCAGGAGATTTACGGAGTCCGGCAATACAGTCGTGGTAATCGAGCACAATCTGGATGTGATCAAGACAGCAGATTATATTATTGATATTGGCCCCGAGGGTGGAGACAAGGGGGGAACTGTGGTAGCCACCGGTACACCGGAGGAGGTTGCTAAGAACCCGAAGTCTTATACCGGTGCTTATGTAAAGAAGTACCTGGAGCAGGGCAGAAACACTTAGGAGGGTCAGGATGGAGAACAGTTTTTTCGCTATGATTTCGAGAATGAAATACATTGAGCGTTGGGCGCTGATGCGCAATTCCATTTCAGAGAATATCAGTGAGCATTCTCTTGAGGTAAGTATCCTGGCTCATGCGCTGGCTACCATTGGCAGAGAGCGCTTCGGTAATCCGCTGAATGCAGAGAAGGCGGCGCTGATAGGCATTTATCATGATGCGGCTGAGATTATTACCGGTGATATGCCTACCCCAATCAAGTATTTTAATGAAAATATACAAGGAGCCTTTCGGGCGGTGGAGCAGGCCGCAGCCGAAAGGCTGCTGCATATGCTTCCGGAGGATATCCGTAAAAGCTATGAGAGCATTTTCTTTCCTATGGAG
>JAJUHH010000171.1 GCA_029267975.1 Clostridiales bacterium | reverse complement strand
CGTCAGGGATTGTAATTGAACTGAGGGACTGGCAGCCCTCAAATAATCCTTTTGAAATCGTAGTTAATTTTTCCGGAAGTTTAATGCTTTTCAGCTTCTGGCAGTACAAGAATGCGTTACTTCCGATTTCAGTAACATTGTTTGAAAGGCTGACAGTGGTTAACATCTGGCAATAGGAAAAGGTCTCAGGCTGAATAATTGTTAAGGTACTGGGAAGAGTTGCCTTAGTGAGACTGTAGCAATAACGAAAGGCTTGCTTTCCTAAGGTGGTCAGGCCTTCAGGAAGCGCGATGGAGCTAAGCTTTGAACAGCCCTGGAATGCTCTGCGGGCAATGTAGTAAAGCTTGCTTCCGTCAGGAATTGTGACGGTTTTTAATTTACTGCACTCCATGAATGCCTCAATGCTGATAAAAGTAAGAGACTTTGGCAGAGTAATCTTTGTTAAGGAGCTGCAATTGTAAAAGGCTCCCTCGCCAATGTAGGTCAGCTTACTGGGCAGGGTAAGGTCCTTGAGCTTATAGCATCCTGCAAAAGCACGATAGGGTATTCTTTTTATCTTATCCGGTAAATTTATCTTCTGTAAGGAATAGCAATTGGAAAATGCCTCTTCATCAATCGTGGTGACACTTTCAGGTAAGACGATGGTCTTTACTTTTGAATTATTATAAAAAGCACGCTTACCTATGCTGGTTACATTTGAAGGTACGGTAACTGTACTATCAGTTCCTGTATAGGATAGTAACACACCGTCCTCAATCAGGAAATCACTTGTGGCTGCTTTCACCTGATCCCTTGGAGCAAGAACAAGGAAGCAAAGAAGCAGCAAGGAAAGAAATCCTAACATTTTCTTGATATTATTCATAATATCCTCCATTCTGCGCAAAAGCTGCGCATATTGCTTGTATTGCTTATAGTGCTTAGCTCTACCTGCATGTGGTATTTATGGCAGGTATATAACTCGCATGGCATATGCTGGTTACCTTACTATTTTATGAAATAATGCTAAGCTATTCAAGCGCTTCTATAAATCGTAAGGAAATCGTAAAATGATAGGCGTTTATTGTAAAAGTATCCATTATTTGCTACTGTCCATAAATGCTGCCAAAGGGAAGCTTAAGTTCCTGCATTAACTCATAACGAAGCATTAAATCAGCTTATTGGTATGTAGTTTACAACTTTAATATGTATTCCAATGCTCTTACGCTTGTTCCGTCTTCCAGTCTGTAAACTTCATCATACTGAAATCCATGTCTTTCGTAAAAGAATCTGGCAGGCCTGTTTTCTTCCAGCACCCATAGGACGATATGTTTTATGCCGTGCTCCTTTGCCTGTTGTATGCAATTCTTAATCAGAGCAGCACCAATCCCTTGGCCCTGGAAGAAGGGATCAACATATAATTCATGTATTCTGATGCAGTTATGGGATGTATTGGTTTCGATTCCCCATTTGATTAAGCCTTTGACAATACCGTCATCATAGACATACATATTATCAAGGATATGTTCCTGGTCCCGAAATGCTAAGGCCAAATCCAGTACCTGCATTTTATTGAAGGAAATGAAGTCGTTATTAAAGATAGAACGATAGGCTGTTCTCTTAGCAAAGATAAGTATCTCTGCTAACCTGGAAGCATCTCTTTTTTCGGCTGGTCTAAGCATGGTGCCCCCCTTTATCCCGAAGGATTAGTTTCTCGATTTCTGCCTTAAGGTCTTGTTTCATTTTCTCTAATTCCTCTTTCGTGGGGCGGTTATCATCACTGTACATTTCCTCAAAGGGCAGAACCCATACCGGACCCTTGATGGGGGTATCACCGCTTACCCGTGGGAACAGATGCCAGTGAAGATGGGTATCCCCATTTCCTAAGAGCTCATAATTTAGTTTTTCAGGTTGAAATACATGATAGACTGCTTCAGCAACCAAGGACATTTCCTCCAGATATTTCAGTCTGAATTCCTTCTGCAGAAAATGAAGCTCTGTGGTGTGCTCCTTGCATAAGAATAAGCTGTATCCTCGAAAATGCTGATGATCGCCGATTACCACATAACCTGTTTCAAGCTCCTTTACAAAATACGGATTGCGTCCTTCTTTTATCATCTCAATTCGCTCACAAATAAGACAGCCCATAAACCATTCCTTCCTCTCTTACAAGTATTTCTATTATTTACCTGTCAGATATATCATACCACAAAGGCAGATAGGATGTAACTAATATTTCCATGCGTTGTAGGCATAAAAATAGCACTAAGCCTTGAGCCTTAGTGCCATTTCTTATCTCTAAATGTATTAGTTCTTCTGTCCTCTAAGATATGGCATTTAGCTTGTTATACTAAATGCCATATCTTCAGAGAAAGCTGGAAGCTTATCAATAACCGTTTTTACTTTTCTTTGATTGGTATCAGCAGATCCAGCTGAAATCCCTCCGGCTCTGTATTATCTAAAGTCGCATGATTAATATAATTTAAGTGTTCCTCCAGGCATCCATACATATTACTTACATCACCGATTTCACGCATGTCATAGGTCTTGCTGTTTTGCACCCATTCAAAGAGCCGTTGCCATTCTTCAAAGGCCCCAAAGGGTATCATATAAGCAGCATATAAACCTCCTTCAAAATGCTTCCTGCTGAGTGGTGCAGGTACCTCCATTGTATCAGGTATGGTTACCCACATCTCATACCCATGATAGCCGGTGTCATCCACAGGATTAGGAGCATTAAAGCCATAGTGGCGCAGGTCTGGCTTGAGATGGATCAGATTACTGTCTCGTACAAATTGATCAATTACCAGATTTACCTGCATCTCCGGTTCGTCACCCACATACTGATAAGAGGCCACAGTTGCCGGTGGGAGATAGACGATTCGTACATCCCGGTCTGTTAGTTTGCTCAACTGTTCGTTGGCGCGGTTTAAGTCTTCCATTGTGTTATCCTCCTTAAGATTAATTTTTGATATAGAAAGAGGATCAATCATGGAGAGCATGCTTGCATCGTTCAGTAAATCAACTTTTAAGCTAATACCGGATTTTGAACGTAATTCATCAATAAATCTCAGGAGAATATTTCTGATTGTGGATAAAGATGCGATTTCTTCATTCAATTCGTTGATATTTGTCATAAACACATCGATTGCAGTCAAAGTATCGATATTGCTGAGCAAAAGAGCAATCTGCTTCAAGGGTATACGCAGCTTACGAAGGAGAAGGATCTGCTTCAGATGCAGGCATGCTTCCTCATTGTATACCCGGTAGGAATAACCCTCCATGCGTTGACTCCGTAATAATCCGATTTGCTCATAGTATCGAAGCATCCTTGTGGAAACACCAAACATTTTAGTCACTTGCGTAATTGTCTTAAGCCCTTCCATACTTACCTCCTTCTTTATCTCAGATTATAAGATACGACACGACGTCAAAGTCAAGGGCGATATCGTAATTTATACACCCTTAATTTAAATTCTTACTTGCCGGACGCTTTCTATTCTGCTATCAATGTGTTACTATTTCATTATCCCATTATGAAGCAGGAAAGAAATTTGCCGTGGTGGAGAATGCTTATCCATGATAGAAAGGAGCCAACAATGAAACAAACAGCGGTTTGGGCACACCGAGGAGCCTCGGGGTATGCTCCTGAAAATACATTAGCAGCCTTTCAATTGGCCATTGACCAAAAGGCTGATGGAATAGAACTGGATGTTCAGATGACAAAGGATGGACAGCTGGTTATCATTCATGATGAAACAGTCAACCGTGTCAGTAATGCCAAAGGCTGGGTCAAAGATTTTACTTATGCAGAAATCCGAGAACTGAATGTAAATAAAAAATTTCCGGAATACGGTATCCAAAGAATACCGACCCTGGAGGAAGTGTATCAGCTGGTGAAGGATACCGATCTGATCATTAACGTAGAGCTAAAGAACGGAGTTGTTTTTTATCAGGATTTAGAGGAAAGGGTACTGGAGCTGACCCGGCAAATGAAACTGCAGGATCGCGTTATTTATTCTTCCTTCAATCATTATTCTGTTATGAAACTAAAGAAGCTGGACACATCGGTAAGGACAGGTTTTTTATATGAGGACGGGTATTTGGATATGCCCGGATATGCATCAAGGTATCGGGTGCAAGCCTTGCATCCTGCACTTTACAACCTTCAGTACCCCAATTTTATGAAAGATTGTAAAGCCAGGAATATCAAAGTGCGCCCATGGACCGTCAATGAGATGGAAGACATGAAGATGCTGTGTGATCTTCAGGTGGATGCTATCATTACGAATTGTCCGGATATTGGCCGCAAGGTCGTGGATGCGGCCTATTTGGCATAGCTGTCATATAATCTCAGAATCCTGTCCATAAGATCCTGATCAAGTTCGTATATGGTCTTCTTATCCAGATGTTCCTGCAGATAAGATGCTTTTAATTCAGGAGTAAGGTCCCCTTCTAGGGAATTGACATAATCCTGAAAGCCCTGATTAAATTGATCCTTATATGCACGAGCGGCATCGGAATAATAAACATAATCATGTCCCCGGTTATCATAATTGATAAAATGAAACCTAGGATTGTCCTGATAAAGTTCATAAAATATGTCATAACTCAGATCACTGGAGATCATCGCATCATCCGAACTATGTATTATCATTACTCCGGCTTCTGACTTGTTAAAGCCCTGGATACAGGTATAGGAGGAGTACTTACCAAACTTTAGCCTTTCATAAAGTGACAGATAGGGGAGGAGACTGTCAATCACATCTCCGGCAATCCTTCGTCCTTCTTCCATAATAATATCCATGGATTGATTGAAGCCTGCAACCATAACAACAGCCTTTACCTCAGGGTGAAGATTTAATACACTGCCGGCGGAATATGCGCCCCAGCTATGTCCAAACAGCATGACTGGCAATCCGTCAAAGTCGGAGGTCTCATAAATAAAATCGAGAACATAGTTCAAATCGATTAAGCCTTGCGGAAGTCCTTTCACGGAATTCCCCTCACTTTCATTGTTGCCAGTTGCATCATAAGCAAATACTGCATATCCATTGGATGCAAAGTAATCTACCACTTCCAGATAGGGGTTGTGGCCGCCGCCACCAAGTCCGTGTGCAATCACTACAAGACCCTTTGGAGGCTCCAATGTTTTGTGATATTTATAGCCCACAAGAGTCTGTCCCTTATTTGATTCAAAGGTATATCTTTGGGAGTTTAATCCTTCAAAATCATCAATTCTCCGGGCCGTAGGCGCATATAGCTCATAACGGTCACCAAAGTTATCCTCATAGATAAATACAGCAAGACCAAAGGGAAGGATAAATAAAAGTAGTGTCATAATGATACTGATAACAACGATGATCCTAACAAATATTTTACGTTTTTTAGACTGCATTCCTTGTTTCTCCTTTTCGGTAAATATTAAGTGTACATTGTAGTGTATTTATAAAAGTGTGATCCGGGGACGGATCGTAGGCGTAGTAAAAGGACTTACGAGCGCTTTCATTGGAAGCATAATAGTTATTTTAGGCTTTCATCTGCAAAGACTGTGGTAATGAGATATTGGTTCATGTCCTCAGATAAGGAGTATCCTTTAAGAGCATGATCCCCACTGCCTGCTACGATATAAACCTGACCCTCAAGTAATGCCAGAGTGATGTGCTTGTAAGATAGATTGTCTTTGCTATAGGAAAGTAATTTCCGTTCGGCATAGCCAAAAATAGGAGTTCCGGCTTGTGCAGCCTCATCCATCTCAATATATTTCTGTGGGACATTAATCTGCTGCATGTCTTGACCGGTGTCGATCACTTGTCGCAACTCTTTAAATATATCTGGAGCGAAAGTGATTTTCGTTTCAATACTGACAATCGGTGTATTACGGCGCTTACGGGAGCTTTCCCTGTCCGAGTATACACTATAGCTGCATGTTAGATGCTGGGTATCATAGTTAGAGAGGTCTGCATAGTAAGCAATAATAGAAGCGCGTTCTGCTTCGGGGCAAAAGACACCACTGCCCGCCGTACCCTGCACTTCTAATAGTTCAAAGTTATTATCATTCACCAGCGGATAGATAGTTGATACCTTAAGCTGATCTCTGCTACTACCCGTAAGTAATAAAGTCATTAGGTTATTAAAAAGATTGTTTTCTGCCTGATGATACCTGATATTAGCAATCGCTTCACCGTGCTTGTCCTTTGTTGGAGCAAAGAAAAAGATTCCCTCCGAGTCCTCCTGCTGTAATCGGACATATTTTACTCCATCCATCTCAAACCATGAAGTAGTTGATTCGTATTCGCCTAAGGGCCAATTCAGTGATATACCTGAATCTGCGTAAACTGCTGTAGAACTGTTACTACTGTTAGCATAGTGTAAAAAAGCGATATAGCCCACTGGCAGCATAGCAAGGATACTATTAGTGACTAAAAGGATAACTGGAATTACTAACCATCGCTTTTTTACTGGCCTACCCCGACGTACTTTAATATATCGAACGATAAGCAAAACCACACTTACAATGATAAAGAATAAGGCAATAAAAAATAAAACCCCGAAAAATAAAATAAAAAACATTGCACCCATATTGATCCCCCT
>JAJUHH010000170.1 GCA_029267975.1 Clostridiales bacterium | reverse complement strand
GGTGGTTAATCTAGGATCCAATACCTGAGATAGGGTTATTCCGTCATATCCGGCAATAGAAATATCCTCCGGTATGCGAAGTCCCATCTCCTTGATGACATTAATTCCGCCGATGCAGGCAAAATCATCGGGAAATATAATACAGGTGGGTCTGTCCTTCAGCTTTAAAAGCTCTCTTGTCAGCTCGGCCGTCCGATCGGGATCATGGTATATACCGCTTTTAATATAAGCATCCGATACCTCTATGCCAAGCTCGCCCATGGTTTTATAAAAGCTGCCTACCCGGTTGCGTGTTACAGAGGAATCCGCCCCATGGATATAGGCGATCTTCCTATGACCCATCTCATAAATATAAGTGATCAAATCCTTCATGCCCTTGATATTGTCTGAAATAATTGCTGTCCGATTATCAAACACATGATCAATCGTAACCACCGGAAGCTCTCCCGCGATCAGCTCCGCTACTTGCGGATCGTTAAAATCGATGCAGGCGATTACAACACCGTCAACGCCCCGGTATTTGCTGTGTTCATAATAAGACATATTTTTACGAACGGTATGTTTGCTGATAAAAGTAATATCATAACCATTCTTCTCTGCCTCAACCTTAAAGCTGTCCAGAACCTTGGCAAAATATTCATGGGTCAAGCCGCTTTGGGTATCGTCCACAAACAGCACACCCAGATTATAGGTCCGATTTGTCTTCAAAGCTCTGGCAGACGAATTCGGGAAATACCCCATCTCCTTGGCAACCCGCTTCACTAGTTCCTTGGTAGCCTGTGATATATCACTGTGATCATTTAGAGCCTTGCTCACAGTAGCCACCGAAACCCCGCATTTTGCTGCTACATCTTTGATTGATACCACTACATGACTCCTTACTATAACTTAATTCTACCATGCTTAATCGTTTTCTATATATCAATCTAAGCACATTGCACATATTTTTTTGATTTGCATATCATTTTATATTGCTAATGACAATTCAAAATGGTAAATTTCTCACTTAATTTACCAATTCTTATAATTTATCTTAATACTTTTTCGAAATTTATGCAAGCGTTTTTTACAAATTATTATAAAATTACCTTAATCGTTTTCTTAACATAATATTATAACTTTTTCACAAGATTTATGATTATTTTTAATGAAATTGTATATATTCACTATTGCAATAAAAAATAAACGCGGTATTATAATCATTATAAACTGTCGCCTTCGAGGTTATTCGTGTTAATCTACTAAAAACAGGAAAAACTAAGAAGCATAATTCAGGAGGTTAGATATGGAAAAGGTCATAAGCCTGCTCTTTGATATTGAAAGAAAAGCCAATCAGATTATAGAGCGTGCCAATATTGAAAAAAATCAGCTTTATGAAGAGAATGAAAAGGCCATCAAAGAAATGGAAGATAAAATTG
This sequence comes from Clostridiales bacterium, assembly GCA_029267975.1. Classification (GTDB taxonomy): domain Bacteria; phylum Bacillota; class Clostridia; order Lachnospirales; family Lachnospiraceae; genus Mobilitalea. Next base: position 5,157 of record JAJUHH010000170.1, on the reverse strand, counting down.
CGGAAGAAAACAACGCCAAGATTAACATTCTGTTAGCACAGGCTGAACAAGATATTGAAAGGGAAAAGCAGCAATTGATCGCCAACAGCGAGAAGCAGTTGAAAGAGATCGAGGATAATTATGCAAAAAACCACGATGCTCTGGTGGATAAGGTTTTTCAAAGTATCATCCAAATATAACTCCTTTCTGCTACACTTGATGATTATCTCATAAGGAAAGGAGGAATTTATGGAATCAATATTATCCTATAGTGGTATCAATACTAAGGTAAAGGCAATGCATCCAAAGCTGATCAGTGACCAGGATTATCAAAAAATCACTAGTCTGGAAACGGTTGCCGATTTTATTACCTTTTTAAAAAAACATCCGGGCTATGCAGAGTTCTTTAAGAAATACGATGAGCATGAGATTCACCGCCTTGAGGCGGAACGTGTTTTACTCAGTGCCTTATATCTGGATTATGCCAAGATCTACCGCTTTGCTAATGACGCTCAACGTCTTGATTTGCAGCTGGTATTTTTCCGATATGAGATCAACGTATTAAAGACCTGTCTCCGCTTAATTCATAAAGAAGATAAGACTTATGATTTGTCTGCATTTCAGCCCTTCTTCAGTAAGCATTCAAAAGTGAATATCGGGCAGCTCTCTACTTCCCGTACCATTGATGAATATATACAGAACCTAAAGGGAACTGAATATTATGAAATGCTATCCAAGCTTCACAGCAAACCCGGCTTAACCTCTTTTGATTATGAAATGACCTTGGATGTTTACTATTTTACAAAATCCTGGAGATTGAAAGATAAGGTCCTGTCCAAAAACAACAGAAAAGCCTTCACCCAGCGGATGGGTACTGAAATTGATTTGCTGAATATTATGTGGATATATCGTTCCAAAAAAATGTACGATATGAACCCGGCACAAATATTTACTTATCTCATACCTGTTAATTATAAATTAACTGCGGAGCAGCTTGCCCGCTTGGTTCAAGCTGTTACGATTGATGAATTTATGAACATCCTCAATGGATCACGGTACCAAAAATTTATAGAACCCTTGAGAAACGGTACCATGGAACTGGAATATACAAAAATCATCAATCGGATTTATCAGACGAATATCACCAGGTATCCTGCATCCTTAACGGCAGTGAATTATTATCTGTTTCTAAAGGATTGGGAGGTACAGCGTCTGACCTCTGCTCTGGAATGTATCCGCTACGGTTTGGATCAGAAGAAAAAGCAGGATTATATTTTGATATCCTAGAGAAGTTGGAGGTGAACCCTCCTATTTAAAATGTTTATAAGTTTACTACAAAGGGAGGATATATCCTCCTAATATACGTTTTTTTAGTTTTATACTCTTCTAAGGGAGGATATATCCTCCTGTTTCAGGTTTTATAAGATTTACACTCTTTCTAAGGAGGATAGATATGATTGAGAAAATGAGGTTTCTCAGTATCACCGGGCCAAAAGATGATTTTGACAGGGCTGTAAATAAATATCTTACCAAATATGATATCCATTTAGAGAATGCCCTGACAGAATTAAGTACCTCCTATAACTTAAAGCCCTTTGTTGAGCCTAATCCATATAAAGATTTAATTACGAAAGCGGATGATCTGATAAAAAGATTGGATCATGCCGATAGCACACGCACCTTTGACGAACTGATGACTCGGGAGGAAGCCGTTCAGGTAATTGATTCTGCCTATAACGCTCTCGCTGATCTGAATGCCCGTAAACGTGAGCTTAAGAAGCAGCGTCACGATTACAATGACCTCCTGATACAGATTGAGCATTTCAGGCATCTGGATTATGACGTTCATCAGATTATGAATCTCAAATTTATTAAGTACCGCTTTGGTAAGGTACCTCACGAATTCTATACCAGATTCTCAAAATATGTTTATGAGAATCTGACCACTGTGTTTTATGAGTGCGAGCGTGACAGGGATTATGTCTGGGGCATTTACTTCGTTCCTGCCAATGAAGCAGTGAAGATTGACGCCATATATGCATCCATGCATTTTGAACGAATTAAGCTTCCGGATGCCTATACCGGTACCCCGGAGGAATGCTTTAACTCCATTATGGCCAAGATCTCTGAGATCAATAATGAGCTAAACGGAATTTATGCCGAAATCAAAAGTAGATTAAATGATATGGCGGAAGATCTGCTTCATGCGCAGTATTCCATCAATGTATTATAAAGGAATTTTGATGTACGAAAGCTTGCTGCCTGCACAAGGGATAAAGGTAAGAACGACGTCTTCTATATCATCTGCGGATGGATTACCGAGAAGGATGCAAGCGCCTTGCTGAAGGAGGCAGAGCGGGATAACCTGGTTTATGTGGTTGTGGATGAGGGACATGGCGAGGATGTGAAAAATCCGCCCACCAAGCTTAAGAACCTTAAGATATTCAAGCCCTTTGAAATGTTTATTAAAATGTATGGTCTCCCTGCTTATAATGAGATTGATCCCACCTCCTTTGTAGCAATCACCTATTCCGTCATCTTCGGCATCATGTTTGGAGACGTGGGACAGGGACTTTGCCTGGTGATCGGAGGCTTGTTGGTTTACAAGCTTGCCAAAATGAATCTGGCAGCTATCATAGCTCTTGCAGGTGTCTTCTCAACCATATTCGGATTTTTATATGGAAGCATCTTCGGCTTTGAAGAAGTTCTCCATCCCATATGGCTCTCTCCCAGAGAGAATGTTATGACCATGCTGATCACGACTGTGGGCTTTGGCGTCTTTTTGATCGTATTGTCTATGGTCATTAATATCATCAATGCAATCAAAGCCAAGGACTGGGGAAGGTTATTCTTTGATACCAACGGAGTTGCCGGACTTGTATTTTACAGTGCGCTGATTACCTGTGTTGTCTTAGTCTTCACAGGACATGCTTTACCGGCTATCATCTTTTTCATTATATTTTTTGCTATACCGCTGGTACTCATATTCCTGCGGGAGGCCCTCACCCACCTGCTACAGAAGAAATCCCGTATATTCCCCGAACATAAGGGTATGTTCTTTGTAGAAAATACCTTCGAGATGTTTGAGGTATTACTCAGCTACTTAACCAATACGATTTCCTTCCTGCGTATCGGCGCCTTTGCTCTCAGCCATGCTGCTATGATGGGCGTTGTAATGATCTTGGCCGGCGCCGGCGAGGGTGCCCATCCAAACATTATTGTTATTATTATAGGCAACATTGTCGTATCTGCTTTGGAGGGTCTTGTAGTAGGTATTCAGGTACTGCGACTTGAATACTATGAGATGTTCAGCCGTTTCTACAAAGGAACCGGTAAAGAGTTTAAGCCCTATAAAGGGAAATAAGATCTATAAATAATCATAATCCACAATTTAGGAGGAAAATTTTATGTTAGCACAAATTATTTTAGTAATTGCTTTGGTATTAACCATTATTGTTCCCTTTGGATCCTTTCTGGCAAGCAAAAGAACCAAAGGCGGTTTAAAGGCAACACTTGCCTTTAATGCCTTCATGTTCTTCGGAATTATCATTATTGCCAATATTATGATGTTCTCAGGCCATGTATCCGCTGCTGAAACCACTGCTGCTGCAGCAAGCACAGATGGTTGGAGATATATTGCTGCTGCTCTTTCCACCGGCTTATCCTGTATCGGTGGCGGTATTGCAACAGCAAGTGCAGCATCCGCAGCCTTAGGTGCCCTCAGCGAGGACTCTTCCATCATGGGTAAGTCCCTGATCTTCGTAGCATTGGCAGAAGGTATTGCGCTCTATGGTTTGATCGTTTCCTTTACAATCTTAGGATAATAGCGGCAAAGTGTTACGATCAAAGCAGTGTTTATGGAGGTAAACCCTATGCGTATGTATCTTATCAGCGATAATATTGATACCTATACCGGCATGAAGCTAGCCGGTGTAAGCGGTGTTGTAGTTCATACAAAACCCGAGCTTAAGGACGAATTGGATAAAGTGCTTGCGGATAAGACGATAGGCATAATCCTGATTACGGAAAAACTGAGTAATGAATTTCCTGAAATCATCAATGACATTAAGCTGAACAGAAGGATTCCACTGCTTGTGGAAATTCCCGACCGACACGGAACCGGCCGTAAACCGGATTTCATTACTTCCTATGTAAACAGTGCAATCGGCCTCAAGCTGTAAGGCCATAGGCCCGGAACATGCAAAAAGCTCCCGGAAAGGAGGGTCACTATGACTCTGGATGAAAAATTAGATCATTTTTATTCCTCGGTAATCGACAGTGCTACCAAGCAGAATATCGAAATCGTGGAAGAATACAAGAAGACACTTCAAAAAAACTTTGAGGAACGTAAGGAGGCCGCTCTTCGCAAGGCTGAATCAAATTATCGTATCGCATCAGACAATATTGTCCGGGAACGAAACCGCAAGCTATCCGCTGAAGCAATGGAGATCCGTCGTAAGGTTTTGGATAAGACGGAAGAAATCTCCCAGCGGATCTTTCAGGATGTTACAAAAAAGCTGGAGGAATATATGAAAACTCCGGAATATATTGAACTGCTTGCTACACAGATCAGCAAGGCCAAGCAATTTGCCCAGGGTGATGCCCTGACAGTTTATATCAATCCCTCTGATACTGATAAAATCCCTGCGCTTGAAGCCAGAACAGGTGTAACCCTGACCAAGAGCGACCGTGATTTTATGGGAGGTACCCGGGCAGTAATTCCTTCCCGCAGTATTCTGATTGACAATTCATTTTTAACAAAATTAGAAGAAGCAAAGAGTTCCTTTACTCTTTAGTCTAGGAAAGGCAGAGAACGACCTTATGAATTTAACAGGTAAAATATATGGTATCAACGGTCCAATCGTATATGTGGGTGAGAACAAGGCCTTCAAGATGGGCGAAATGGTACTTGTGGGCAAGGATCGCCTGGTTGGTGAGGTAATTGGTTTAACCACCAATAAGACCACCATCCAGGTATATGAGGAAACCACCGGTCTTCGCCCGGGTGACGAGGTATACGGAACCGGAGCTCCCATCTCCGTTACCCTGGCTCCCGGCATCATCAGTAATATCTTCGATGGTATCGAGCGTCCCCTTCAGGCAATCGCCAGGCAGTCAGGCGCCTTTATCTCCCGTGGTGTCAGTGTTGAGTCCCTGGACAGCAGCAGGCTGTGGGAT
>JAJUHH010000169.1 GCA_029267975.1 Clostridiales bacterium | reverse complement strand
TTAATGCACAGCTCCCATCTGTATTATGAGCTGCAAAGACTGCAGGAGCTGGGTATCAGTGTTGAGGGGGGTCGGGTAGACTTCGAACGCCTGAAGGAACGGAAGGAAATGGTCGTAAGTAAGATGCGACAGGGAATTCGCTCCTTATTGGAAGCAAATAAAATTACTATCGTGCAAGGGAGAGCTAAGGTAATAGACAGGGGCAGGGTCTTGGTCACAAGAAAGCATAGCTCTGCTTTGGAGAAGGACGGAGAGGCGGATGGATTTGCAGCGGAGAGCTTTGAACTGACGGCGGACAAGATAATGTTAGCAACAGGCTCTCAGCCCATTCGACCTGGGATAGAAGGAGCGGAGCTTGCTATTACCAGTGATGATCTCTTGTCCATGGAGAAGCAATACCAGAAGCTGATTATCATAGGCGGAGGAGTCATAGGAATCGAATTTGCTACCCTCTATCAGGAGTTTGGTTATCAGGTGGAGATCATTGAGGCTATGGACCGGATCCTTCCTGGTCTTGATAAGGAAATCTCTCAAAGCATAGCTATGAGTCTGAAGAAAAAAGGAGTCAGCATCCATACCAAGGCAAAGGTTACCCGCATCTACCAAATGGAGGATGGGTCAAAGGGATGCGTTTATGTGGAAAAGGAAGTGACAAAATCTACCCAGGCGGATGCTGTAGTGATGGCTGTAGGCAGAAGAGCGAATACACAGGGACTGATTGATGAAAGTCTGTCCATTGCCATGGATGGAGCAGCAATCCAAGTCAATGAATGCTTTGAGACAAGCGTGCCAGGTATCTATGCCATCGGTGATGTCATCAAGGGAAAGCAGCTGGCACATGCTGCCAGCGCCCAGGGAATTGCAGCGGTGGAGCACATGGCGGGACTAGTGCCTTCCGTGGATCTGTCGGTCATCCCTGCCTGTGTTTATACGATGCCTGAGGTGGCTGCCGTGGGAATGAGTGAAGAGGAAGCAGAGGAAGCCGGTTATGCAATAAAGACAGGAAAGTATCCTATGCTTGGTAATGGAAAGACCTTATTATCCGCAGGGGAACGAGGCTTTATCAAGGTGATCAGCGAGGCTGCAAGTGGAAAGCTGCTTGGGGCAGTGCTATTGTGTGACCGTGCTACGGATATGGTGGGTGAATTTACGATAGCAATCACCAAAGGTCTGACCGTTCACGATATGGCCAGCGTGATACGACCCCATCCAACCTATAGTGAGGCCATTACTGAGGCAGTGGAAGATGTGGAAGGTATGGCAATCCATTTGATGCCAAAAAGATAGTATGTTATAATAGGCAAAAAACAGATTGGAGAATGACAGATGAGAATTTTAGCAGAAGACACAATGGCACTGGTAATCGATTTTCAGGAGAAGCTAGTCCCTGTGATGGATCGCCGGGAAGAGCTGCTTCATAATACGGAGATATTGCTTCGGGGCTTGCAGGTACTGGGAATTCCTATGATCGTGACCCAACAGTACACCAAAGGAATAGGCCAGACCGTACCGCAGCTGGCGGAGCTTTTTGGAGAGAGCTTCTCCTATGAAGATAAGCTGACCTTCAGCTGTGCAGAGGATGGGAATATTTTAGATAAGATTAAGGCTGCCGGCAAGAAAAATATCATAGTATGCGGAATTGAGGCTCATATCTGTGTCCTGCAGACCGTAATCTACCTGATTGCCCTGGGGTATCATGTGATGTTGGTTGAGGACTGTGTCGGCTCCCGCAAAGAGCAGGACCGCCAGGTTGGTATAAAGCGTGCAGTTATGGAGGGAGCGATCCCTACAAGCTATGAGTCCATCCTGTTTGAGCTGACAAGGGTAGCCAAGACAGATACCTTTAAGGAAATCTCAAGGTTGATTAAGTAAGGCTTAAGCGATAGAGTAAACAGATCGGAAGTCAAACAAATAAAAAAGCTATGCAGATACAGTGTTTCACTGTATAATGCATAGCTTTTTATTTAGTGTGTCAAGCGAAGCTGGACACTAAGCTCTCTGGATTACCTTTTTGTTCATTCTGGCAAAAAATTAAAAGTTTGTGGTTTCCCCATAGATAATATTAGAGTTTATGTAGGTAATCTCTGTAGAGGTATAGGGAAAATCAATTCGATACAGTAACTGCTTGGCTAGCCGGATACCAATGGAACGGGTCTGAACCTGAACTGTGGTAAGCCGCCCGGCAATACCCGGATACTCTGTGGTTCCGTCAAAGCCTGATACAGCAATATCCTCCGGAACACGGATGTTATTCTCACTGAGATACTCCAGCAGGAAATAAGCCACATAATCGCTGACACATACAAAAGCCTGAGGTAATTTTTTCAGACCTGCCAAAAAGCTGTTGATCTGTTCCCGGTAGGTATAGATGCCGATGGCTCCTGTGAGACAGAGCTCTGGATTTACGGTCAAATTATTTTGATTCATAGCTTCCAGATAACCTTCATAGCGATCCAGATTGGTTCTTGCGTATCTGGTATCTCCGATAAATCCGATTTCTGTCCGTCCTCTTCGGATAATTTCGTTGGTAATCTTGCATACATTTGATTTACCCTCAAGTAAGAATAAATCACCACTTAAGGTATCAATTGGTATATCAGGGACCATATCCAGAAATATTTTTGGTATTTTTAGTTCGTTTAATGCGCACAATAAGTCATAATCATACACGTTTAAAACAACGATGCCCTGAATGGATCCATTGGTAAGGCTGGAGGGAAGGGTATAACCGGGTGTCATCCTGGAGGGAAGATAGGTATACATCATGTTGACATTTGCCTTATCTAATTCCTTGGCTATCTGGTGAATGATGTTCATCCAGAATACGGCGGATTCCGGTCGAGATACAACAACAGATACTGTCTTCTGACTTGAATCAGCAAGCTCTTCAGGATCCGATAGACCGGCACCTGCAGGCTTAACAGCCTGACCTTGTTTAAAGTATCCCATTTCGCGGGCCTTATTATAGATTTGATTCACTAATACATCAGAAACTCCCGGTTGATTGTTCAATACCTTCCATACGGTTACGCGGGATATATTCAAAGCATCAGCCACATCCTGCATGGTTATCTTTTTCATATAAACGCTCCATTCCGCCCAAATATCTTCCTTAAGGCGTAAATATTATTTAAGCAAATTATATCATAGCAAAAAATAAATAACAATTAAAATTTACAATTATTTTAACTTAATATTTAACAATTGTAATTTAATAAAAGTTAAAATTTAATATTTGTAATATTATGGATGATTAATAGGAAAAAGGTCGGTAAATTGTAAAAAATATATAAAAAGACCTTGGTATATTAGGGATAAACATACATAAAAACAGCGATAAATTATCGATGTTAAAAAATATTATTAAATTTCGTGATAAAAATATTAAATATTATATTGAAATGTTAACAGAAATGTGGTACGATGTCCTCAGGTTAGAAGTGATATAGCAGAAGAAAACGGAGGTATTACTGTGGTAAAAGTTAAAAATGATAACAACTTGCAAAAGAAAAAAGTTAAAAGTAGATGGAAACATGATGATACGGAGCTTACCTTACTCGCTCTGCCTACTACCATATGGTATATACTCTTTAGCTTTCTTCCTATGTTTGGAATTGTCATAGCGTTTAAAAACTTCAAGATATTTCCGGGACATAACTTTATTTATAATTTGTTCCATAGTGACTGGTATGGCTGGAAGAACTTTCAGTTTCTCATCAAGTCAAATGACCTGGTGATTCTTCTCCGGAATACTTTGGGTTATAATATTGTCTTTATTATTTTAGGAATAGTGATACCGGTTACTCTGGCGATTATGATCAGCCTTCTACATAGTAAGGGTAAGTCGAAGGTATACCAGACAATGATGTTCTTCCCGCATTTCATGTCCTGGGTAGTTGTTTCTTATTTCGTATTTGCTTTCCTTAGTATGGACAAAGGTATTATCAATGGTGTGCTCCGTTCCATGGGGGAGGAAACCGTTCAGTGGTATATGCAGCCAAAATATTGGCCTTTCATATTAACCTTCATGCAGGTGTGGAAGACAGCGGGTTATAGCATGGTTGTATATCTTGCAAGTATTACCGGTATAGATCAGACGCTATATGAGGCGGCGGTAATCGATGGAGCCACCAAATGGCAGCAGGTAAAATACATTACCCTGCCCAGTCTGAAGATGATTGTTGTCATGATGTTTATTCTTAATGTCGGCAGAATTTTCTACTCTGATTTTGGCTTGTTCTATCAAACCACCAGAGGAGCTACCGGACTATTATATAATGTGTCATCCACGGTAGATACCTATGTTTATAATGCGTTACAGAAGAGTACGCCGGTAGGTATGACTGCTGCAGCCACCTTCTTCCAGTCGGTAGCCTGCTGCATCACAATTCTTATTGCAAACTGGATCGTTAAGAAAATAGATCGTGAAAGTGCAATTATTTAAGCTGGTCAACCGCTTTAGGAATGGAGGTAAATATGAAAAAAGTAAGTAACGAGGAAACAGTCTCAAAACTTAACAGAATTAGGAAATCCACAGATGTTCTGTTTAATATAATTTTTGCGATTTTGGCTCTATGCTGTATAATTCCTGTGGTGTTTGTGTTCATGATATCCATCACCTCTGAGGCATCCCTGGCCAAGTACGGATATCAATTGATCCCCAGAGAGTTTTCCCTGGCTTCCTACCGCTTCCTTTGGGGAGAAAAGGATGTGATTTTTGGGGCGCTGGGTGTGTCGGTGTTCGTAACCCTGGTGGGAACAGCAATCGGTGTAATTTTAACAACCACTATGGGCTATGTACTTTCCAGACCCGGTTATAAGCTGAACGGCTTCCTGACCTGGCTGGTATTTATTCCTATGATATTTAATGGCGGTATGATTGCATCCTATGTAATTAATACCAACCTACTCGGATTAAAGGATAGTGTGTGGGCTTTGATCCTGCCCCTGGCGGTATCGTCCTTTAATGTTATTATCAGCAAGACCTTCTTCAGGACAACGATTCCGGATTCCATTGTGGAATCGGCAAAAATTGATGGGGCAAGCCAGCTGAGCATATTTTCAAGGATTGTGCTTCCTATTTCAAAGCCGGTGATCGCTACCATAGGTCTTTTCCTTTGCTTTGGCTATTGGAATGACTGGTTCCAGTCATCCCTCTACATCAGCAACAGTAAGCTTTATTCCCTTCAGGCATTGTTGAACAATATTCAGAAGAATATTGAATTCCTGGCGAACAATCCTGCCGCGGGACTTACCCTGCAGCAGTACAGAAACTCCATGCCTGCGGAAGGTGCCAGAATGGCAATTGCAATCGTTATTGTCGTACCGATTGCCTGCGCATATCCATTTTTTCAGAAATATTTTATTTCAGGACTTACAGTGGGCGCGATCAAAGGATGATATTCACTTTACCAAGGCGGAATACGCTTAAAGGCCTGAGTGGATTCGGCGGAGGGAAAGTCAATATATAGTAACAACGAAAGTAATATAAGGAGGATGTATTATGAAAATGAGAAAGCTTGTAGCTTTACTGTCCGTTTGCGCGATGTTAGTTGCGTCCTTGGCGGCTTGTGGCAAGAAAACGGATAATGGGAACACAGATGCAACAACTCCGACGACTGCACCGGCTGATAACGGTGGTGACAAGGCGTCAAATGATGAAATTGTAACTTTAAAGTGGGTTACCGTTGGTAATGGTATGCCTTCTAACTATGAAGCATGGCAGGAAAACATTAATGCATATCTTGCCGAGAAGATTGGTGTTAACATTGATGTTGAAGTTGTTCCGTGGGCAGATTGGGATAACAGAAGCAGTATCATTATTAACTCCGGTGAAGCATATGATATCTTATTCACCGATGGCGGCAAGTACAATTCCGCTGCTAAAATGGGTGCCTTTGTAGATATAACAGAACTTGCAAAAACAGCAGCTCCTGATCTTTACAGCTATATTCCTGAGGATTACTGGAAGGCTGTATCCGTAGACAATAAGGTTTATGCAGTACCTACCTATAAGGACAGCTCCGCTACCCAGTACTTTGTATGGGACAAGGCTATTGTTGATAAATACAATGTTGATTATCAGAACTTAAACACCTTAGCTTCCCTGAGCGATAAGCTTAAGGAAATCAAGGATGGTGAAGGAAAAGCTCCTTTTGAGCTTATGAACAATGGTGCAAGCTCTGTTCTTGCTAACTATGATGGAATGGGTGTTGGTCTTCCGGTAATCGGTGTAAGATTTGACGATTCCAACCGCAAGGTTGTAAACGTATTTGAGCAGGAAGATATTCTCTCCCAGTTAGATGTTTTGCATCAGTGGTATAAAGAGGGCGTTATCAATGCAGATGCTCCTACCATTGGTGAAACTAGCTCCTATCGTATGGTATTTACCGCTCAGGGATGGTCTTCCGCAGCACAGACTACCTGGGGTCCTAACATGGGTGTAGAGGCAGTTGCAGCTCAGACAGGTGATACTATCGTATCCAACGATACCGTACGTGGTTCCCTGAATGCAATTTCCGCGGCTTCCAAGTATCCTGAGAAGGCTCTGGAATTCTTACAGCTTGTTAACCTGGATCCTAAGGTAAG
>JAJUHH010000168.1 GCA_029267975.1 Clostridiales bacterium | reverse complement strand
AGACGCTCTGCTATCTCAAGCGCATCCTCACCATTATCTGCAGAACCGATCACCTGAAAGCCGATACTTTCCCAGTCCAGCTTTTGAATAATTGCCTGACGCACCTCTTCCTCATCGTCAACAAGTATCACTGTATATAACTTCATTCTTGAAATCTCCTTCTGTTGCTCCGGATATAAATCGTCCTTATCCAGCTCACTCTTAAGTATATTTACGTATGATAAAATAAAGCAGCATAATCACCAGTATAGCAATCAGTATTCCTATTATGATATCCAATGACTTTACTGAAATATTGATCCTATCATACAGCTCTTCCTTATAATTACGATAATCCTTCTGCTTATTAACATCCGCCTGAACGCTCTCGCTTTGCTCCGCCTTTTGCTCATGAGCAAACTGCTCCTGCATCCTTGCATGGGTACTTTCTGTTGCCATTGAGGGCTGCTGCACCGTAGATGAACCATACTGCATGGTAGTAAGCTCCGGCTGTATCGCTGCAGTCTTCTCCTGTGCTTCTGAAGCCTCCTGCTGCATTGCTGCGGGTTCCTCTTGCAGACTCACAGAACCCTGCTTTATATCAACTTCATGATCCATTTTAGTTTCATTTTTATTCATGATAGTACTCCTCCTCATCCATAGCAGTAAATCTTAAGCTTTCATAAGTTAGCAAAAGCGAACTTATTCGTGTGCTTGTGTATCTGATACTGATCCTACATAGCCCATAGGTCTGTAAACCTGAAGCCTTACCTGCAATACAATAAGAGGATATATAATCACTAATGTAATTATACATCCTCTTACTACTCATTGCCAATTCTTATTTCTTTGCAAGATACTTTCTTAAGTCAAGCGCAACTGCAATGATGATTACAAGACCCTGTACAATATAAGTATAGGAGGTCTCCACTCCAAGGAACTGAAGTGAGATCTTTAATAACTCGAATACCAATACACCGATTAAGATACCGGAGATTTTACCGACACCACCATTGGTGGATACACCACCGATGGTACAAGCGGCAATCGCTTCCAGTTCGTAACCGGAACCCATATTAACGGAGGTTCCGCCGGCCTTTGCTGCCAGTAAGATACCACCCAGGGAATACAGCATCGCTGCAAGAGTATAGATGATGATTTTCGCTTTACTGGTGTTAACACCTGCAACCTCGGCTGCATTTTCATTACCGCCGATGGCATACATATATTTTCCGTGGCGTGTCATGTTAAAGAGGAACCACATGAGCAGACCAACAACTAATGCGATGATTACCAGCTTAGGAATACCTAAGATAGAGCCGCTGGCAATGCTGGTATAATCCTGACGAAGACCTCCGATGGGCTGAGCGCCTGTGAATACCAGACAGATACCATAAACTAAGGTCTGCATACCAAGGGTTGTGATAAAGGGCGGAACCTTTAAGAAGGAGATTACCGCACCGTTAACCAGACCGAAGAGACCACAGATTACAATTGTAATCAAAAATACAAGGTACATATTTAACTCAGGCAATCCGGGAAACAGCTTGGTTGCAAAGTCTGAACGCTGCAGCATGACTGCTGCGATACAGGAACCAAGTCCCACCAGACGACCTGCGGAAAGGTCGGTTCCCTTTGTGATCAGCGCTCCGCTGACACCCACTGCAATAATAAAACGTACTGCTGTGTTTACCGATAAGTTTTTAAAATTACCGAATGAAAAGAAATTAGGTTCACGAATTCCTACAAATGCAACAATCAAAAATATAATGATGATAATCGCATTATTCTGAAGGAAATTCGTAATTGATTTACTATTCTGTTTTGCTTGATTCATAATTATCCTCCTACTAACATCTGCTTATGTCCGCGATTTATTTTTTCATCCTAGACAAACTTTGTTGCCAGACTCATGATGTTTTCCTGGGTTGCTTCTTCCTTTTCTACGATGCCGCTTACCCTGCCGTCACACATAACCATGATTCTGTCCGACATACCGATCAGCTCTGGAAGCTCGGAGGAGATCATGATAATGCTCTTCCCCTGTTTTGCAAGGTCTGCAATGATGGAATAAATCTCATACTTGGCACCGACATCGATACCACGGGTCGGCTCATCCAGAATAAAGATATCCGGATCATTGGCCAGCCAGCGGGAGATAATTACCTTCTGCTGATTACCACCGGAAAGGGATTGGATCTTCGTTCTGCTGCTGGGGGTCTTGATACTAAGCTTCTTTACATTATCCCTCACCAATTGCTCAATCTTTTTATGATTTAAAACAAATCCAAAATTCAAATACTTATGCAAGGAAGCAATGGATACGTTATCTGCTATAGACAGAACACCAAATATACCGGTTTCACGCCTGTCCTCCGTCAGCAAAGCAATTCCTTGCCTAATGGCATCCTTGGGCCTTTTAATCCTGACCTGTCTGCCCTTGTAAACGATGGAACCTTGCTTAATATGACGGATACCGAAGATTGCTTCAAAGAGCTCGGAACGCTGGGCTCCCACCAGACCGCCAATTCCAAGGATCTCACCCTTACGCAGGGTAAAGTTAACATTTTTAAAGGATTTATCCCGAATGGAAGTAAGATCCTTAACCTCCAGAACCACTTCACCGGGTACATTAGATTTGGGCGGATAGAGGTTCTTTAATTCACGTCCAACCATCTTTGTCACTATCATATCTATTGTTAATTCCTTCGCACTCCAGGTGCCGATGTACTGACCGTCACGCATGATGGTAACATCGTCTGAGATACTAAGGATTTCATCCATCTTATGAGAAATATATATAATAGAAATCCCTCTTTTTTTCAGAGAGTTTATGATATCAAACAAATTGTCTACTTCATTCTGGGTCAGGGATGAAGTTGGTTCGTCCATAATGATGATACGGGCATTGGCAGAAACAGCCTTAGCAATCTCAATAGCCTGCATCTGTGATACTGACAGAGTGGACAATTTTACCTTAGGATCAAAGTTCATCTTTACTTCCTTCAGTAATCTTTCCGCATCTGCATTCATTTTCTTATGATCTATAAAGAATCCGTATTTTAACGGAAAACGTCCGCAGTAGATATTTTCTGCGACACTGCGCTCCGGAATGGGCTGCAGTTCCTGATGTACCATAGCAATCCCCTTGTTCAGGGCATCATTCGGGTTAAGGATAGTGGTGGGCTTACCGTCGAATATGATTTCACCCTCGTCCTTGGTATAAATGCCGAATAAACATTTCATTAAGGTAGATTTGCCGGCACCATTCTCACCCATCAATGCATGAACCGTACCCGGCCTTACCTTTAACTGAGCATGATCCAGTGCCTTTACACCAGGGAAGCTTTTGCTTATGTCATTCATCTCTAACAAATAATCCGACATTGGTCAACCTCCTCATTCTAATGGAGCGACCTTCATGGGACGCTCCTATTTTAAAGAGCTGTTGCAAAACGTTTGAACTGACGCTTTGCAACAGCCTTTCAGTTAAAATCTTAGATTATTTTGTAACCTTTACATAATCTACTGTGTAGTTCTTCACAATAGCTTCGCCCTTTACAACCTGTGCTGCAACGTCAGCTGCTGTATGAGCCTGGCCAACATGGTCGTTGAGAACGGTACCAGTGATCTCACCGGTCTTAACATAAGATACAACTTCGTCAAGAGCGTCAACACCTACTAAGTAGATATCCTTACCAACAGTTCTGCCTGCTGCCTGGATTGCCTGACGTGCACCAAGTGCCATAGCATCGTTGTTGCAGAATACAACTTCGATCTGATCGCCGTACTGTGTCAGAGCGGAAGCCACGATTTCCTGGCCCTTTGCCTGATCCCAGTCACCACGCTGAGCAACTAACTCTTCTACTGCTACGCCCTTATCAGTAAGAGCCTTAATGGAATACTCTGTTCTGTACTGAGCATCAACGTTCTCAGGATCACCAATTACCATTACATAGCTTACCTTGCCGTCGCCATTTAAGTCACCATGATTCTCTAAATCATAGATGATCTCGCCCTGCATAGTACCGGACTGTCTTGCATCTGCACCAACATATGCAACCTTATCCCACAGATCAAGATCTTCAGCGGTAGGCTCACGGTTAATGAAGATACAAGGAATGTTTGCTTCCTTACACATATTAATTACTGTGGATGCTGCAGAAGACTGAACCAGGTTTGCGATAATAACATCATACTTATCTGCAATGAAGGTCTGGATTTGGTTGGTCTGCTCTGCCTGATCATTCTTACCGTCAACAACAGTTACTTCATATTTTACTTCATCGTTGCTTAAATCTTCTTTGAAATATCTCTCTAATTCCTGTCTGTAAAGTGTCATGAAGTTGTCATCAAACTTATAAATAGTGATACCAACTTTAACTGTCTTTGCTGTAGCAGTTTCAGGTGCCTTCGTTGCTTCTGCGCCTGTATTGCTGTTAGCTGGTGTAGGGGTAGTATTGTTCTCTGTCTTGCTGCCGCATGCTGTAAGCAGGGAAGCCATTAGGACAACACTGAGCACTAAAGCCATCATTTTTTTCATAACTAATATCCTCCTTTTAATATAGAAGTGAAAACGGCAACTACGTCATTATAGCCGCCTGCAACTTCCGGCGTGAACGCCTGTATCGTTATTACATTAGGGATTATAGCAAACTGCTATGATTATTTACATACAATATTCTTCTATCAACCAATGAAATTATACACTATTAATAATTTTTAATAGAAATTACGTATTTTATTGTATGTTTTTAAAGACTTTACTTCTTTATCACGCTGATACAATTGTAATTCTACCTAATTAAGGTTAATTTTTGTTCAATTAGAATTAGTAATATTTTTACAGTTATGTTAGCTGCTTAAAATGAATAATAATGTCAATATAGTTTGATTTTAAGGAAAAATCACAAAATATATGCGTAGTTTCAACATCCATAGTAATATATAATTACAGCATAAATAAGCGACAGATGTGGAGGAGCCTTCTGATGATGGATCCTCTCATGGCCAAAATGAGATTACATAAAGTGAGGTAGGATATGACTTACAAGAACAATCAGGTTACAGACCTTAAGATTGCCTACATCGGCGGCGGGTCCAGAGGCTGGGCCTGGACCTTTATGACTGACTTATCCCTGGACGGACAGCTTGGGGGCGATATCATCCTGTATGATATCGATCAGGAAGCCGCAAGAAATAATGAGATTATCGGTAACCGCCTCAAGGACGATCCCCACCGGCCGGGCAAATGGAATTATAAGACAGCAAAAAGCTTAAAGGAGGCATTGACCGACGCTGATTTTGTCGTAATTTCCATTATGCCGGGAACCTTTGAGGAGATGCGCTCCGACGTGCATGCACCGGAGAAGTACGGTATCTATCAGTCCGTAGGAGATACAGCCGGACCCGGTGGTATGCTGCGTGCCCTGCGTACCATTCCCATGTTTGTAGATATCGCAGAAGCGATCAAAGCCTACTCCCCCAAGGCCTGGGTAATCAATTACACCAATCCCATGTCCCTCTGTGTTAAGACCCTGTATCATGTATTTCCTGAGATCAAGGCCTTCGGCTGCTGTCATGAGGTATTCGGAACCCAGAAGCTATTGGCGCAGATGTGTCAGGAGATGTTAGGAATAGCTCATATTCCCAGAGAGGATATTCACGTTAATGTACTTGGCATCAACCATTTTACCTGGTTTGATCGGGCTTCTTACCAGAGCTATGATCTGATGCCCATGTTTCGAGAGTTTTCTGAGAAATATTACGAAAGTGGTTATAATCTGAAGGATGAAAACTGGATGAATAATCCCTTCCGTTGTGCCCACAGGGTAAAGTTTGATTTGATGCGCACCTACGGTCTCATCGCTGCTGCCGGTGACAGGCACCTGGCAGAGTTCATGCCGCCCATATACCTAAAGGATCCGCAGACCGTAGAGAGCTGGGGCTTTGGTTTAACCTCGGTTGACCATCGGATCAAGGACCTCAGGAATCGTTTGGATCGTTCCAGAAAATATCTGACCGGAGAAGAAAGCCTCAGCAAAGAACCCTCCGGTGAGGAAGGTATTAAGTTGATCAAATCCTTGCTGGGCTTATCCCGTACGGTAAGCAATGTCAATATTCCCAATGCCGGACAGATAGCCAACCTGCCTCTTGGAGCAATTGTGGAGACCAATGCCTTATTTGAGCATGATCATATTGCGCCGGTATTTGCAGGAGAGATTCCTGATAAAGTTTTGGAGTTAATCAGACCTCACGTAATCAATCATGAGGATATCTTAAAAGCAGCTCTCACCTATGACCGCAAGCTGGCTTTGAAGGCTTTTTGTAATGATCCGCTGGTAACCATCGGCAGAGCCGAGGCACAGGAGCTCCTGAATGAGATGTTAGAGAATACAAAGACATATTTGCCGAGGGAATGGTTTCTTTGAGGGACAACATATATCCCAAAATGCACTTTTTGACGGACAGATTATTGATTTTGTATACCGGAAGCAAACATTTATGCTTGATAAAATGGCATACAAAATCAATAAGATGTCCGGCAATCTCTCTTACTTTCCCCTTACTTTTTGCTTCTCAAGCTTTTTACGGTATTTTAAGGGGGACAGCTCAATATATT
>JAJUHH010000167.1 GCA_029267975.1 Clostridiales bacterium | reverse complement strand
TATATACCTGTGGAAGAGCCTTACGCCACCCTGAAGGAGAATTTGGGCAGCTTGACTTATGTAAACTCCATGGACATATTCTATTTTCAGGTATACAATAATATATATTCCTATGACCTTACCACCAGAAAGCTTGCGCAGATCGCAGAGAATATAAACAAGGATCAGGCTGTGCTTCTGAAGGATCTAAGTTATGTGGCCTGGCAGGATTCCTCTGATCCCAGGCAGTCAAAGAATATCAATATCATGAACCTGGAAACAGGCATCGTTGAAACCATCAGTGCAAAGCAAGGCCAAAGCATTCGGCTCATGGATATTATTGATTCTAACATTATCTATGGCTATGTGTCAGAAGCGGACATTGCCTCAATGATGGACGGCAGCGTAATTGCACCCATGAGTACGGTAGAAATTGCTTCTGTAGATAAAAAAGTACTTAAGAGTTACGAAAAAGAAGGTTTTTATGTATCAGGACTTCAGGTTCGGGATAATGTGGTTATTCTGCGCAGGGTTCAGAAGCAGGAGCAGGAGGGACGTATGGTATATGCCCTTACCTCGGATGATTATATCATGAACCAGGAAAAGCCGGCAGCAGAGCTGACTAAGGTGACCTTCAAGACAGGTGATCAGGCTTTAAAGGAATATTATCTGTCCCTGCCCAAGGGTTTTGTAATGGGGCAGGTGCCCCAGGTATTGACCACGGTGATGACCATTATTGATGAGGATCCAACCTTGCGGCTTCCTTCCACCGTACAGAATAAGCTGCAGTATTATCCTTATATCAGTGGAGGGATTGCAGGCTCCTATGATAATGCTGCGGATGCAATTGCAGTGGCAAGAGACCGTGTAGGTGTAGTTGTGAATAACAATCAGCAGCTGGTGTGGGAGCGAGGTGTGAAGGCCAGCAAGTATACCATCCCAGGTATCGATAACCTGAGCTGGGAGTTGACGCAGGATCAGACGGTGGAGGAATGCCTGAGATTGATGCTAACCTTCCAGAAGGCAGGTATCAGCGGTAAGAATTTATCGCCGGATCAAAACACGGCCTATGATATACTGAAGAAGTATTCCAAGCTTACACCGGTGCGTTTAACAGGAATTACTCTTGATGATGCCCTGTACTATATTTCAGAGGGAAGACCAGTGATAGCATTTACTGATCATAATAAAGCAGTCTTGATTTATGGCTATGATAGCTTTAATATTATGGTGATAGATCCGTCCAAGAATAAGGCCGTCAAGATGGGGATACAGGATAGTGCGAAGTTATTCGCGGATGCGGGAAATGTATTTTTATCCTATCTGTTTGACTGATCGCAATATCTGAAACATTGGTATATATGGCTACACCATTATGGAAGCATTGATATGCTTCCATAATAGAATTATTAAATTATATTACAAGGAGAGATGAAAATGGATGAGAGAATTAAAGTACTGGCACATAATCTGGTTAATTATTCCATGCAGGTGAAGGCAGGAGATAAGGTATATATTAATTATATCGGCAGCTCAACCCAGGATCTGGCAAGACAAATTGTGAAAGAGGTATATAAGGTAGGAGGCGTTCCTTTCCCTCATTATGTAGACACAAAGCTGCAAAGAGAGATGCTTTTAAATTGTACCCAGGAGCAGCTTTCTCTTATGGCAAGAATTGATGGCGCAGAGATGGAGCAAATGGATTGCTATGTCGGTGTTCGCGGATCAGATAATGTATCCGAGCTTTCCGATGTTCCGGCAGAGAAGATGAAGCTGTATGAGACCTATTATAGTACACCGGTTCATCATAACATCCGCGTGCCTAAGACCAGATGGGTAGTGCTTCGTTATCCCAATGCAGCTATGGCACAGTTAAGCAATACCAGCTGTGAAGCATTCGAGGATTTCTACTTCAAGGTATGCAATCTGGATTATGCGAAGATGGGCGAGGCAATGAAGCCCCTGAAAGAGTATATGGAGCGTACTGATAAGGTTAGGATCGTAGGACCGGGAACAGATCTTACTTTCTCTATTAAAGGCATTCCTGCAGTTCCCTGTGACGGTCAGCGCAATATTCCCGATGGTGAGGTTTATACCGCGCCGGTTCGTGACTCTGTCAACGGAACCCTTACCTATAATACACCTGCGGTATTCCAGGGCTACACCTTCGAGAACATCTCCTTTACCTTTGAAAACGGTAAGATTGTTAAGGCTACTGCCAACGATACAGAGAGAATTAATCATGTGTTAGATACTGACGAAGGTGCACGTTACATCGGTGAGTTTGCAATTGGTGTTAACCCTTATATCTTAAAGCCCATGAAGGATACCTTGTTTGATGAGAAGATTATGGGTTCCTTCCACTTTACACCCGGAAACTGCTATGAGGATCAGGCGCCGAACGGTAACCACTCTGCGATCCATTGGGATCTGGTATGCATCCAGACTCCGGAGTATGGCGGCGGTGAGATTTACTTTGATGATGTATTAATCCGTAAGGACGGCCGCTTTGTAGTAAAAGAGCTGGAGGGCTTAAATCCAGAGAATTTAATATAGATGGTGAGGTGCTAGAGGCATGAAGCTATTGACGGCAGTGATTCCCTGCTATAATTCCGCAGCATATATGAGCCATGCCATTGAGACCCTGTTATCCGGCGGGGATGAGATGGAGATTATCATCGTAAATGACGGCTCCACCGATGATACACAGAAGATTGCAGAAGAATATGCAGCGAAATATCCGGGTATCATAAGAGCCATTCATCAGGAAAACGGTGGACATGGGGAAGCAGTAAATACCGGACTTGCCAATGCAACCGGCCTGTACTTTAAGGTAGTGGACAGTGATGACTGGGTAAATGAGAAAGCCTTATGCCAGGTGATGGAGGTACTGAAAAACCTCATCGCAGAGGGTACCAGTCCGGATCTATTCCTAGCAAACTATGTTTATGAAAAGGTAGATGCAAAGAAGAAGAAGGTAATCAATTATCGTCATGCACTTCCCGAGAACAGAATATTTACCTGGGATGAGATTATGCATTTCAGGCAAAGCCAGAATATACTCATGCATTCCACAATTTATCGCACAAAGCTGTTAAAGAGTTGTGGAATTCGTCTCCCCAAGCATACCTTTTATGTGGATAACATCTTTGTTTATCAGCCTCTGCCATATGTAAAGACGCTGTATTATATGGATGTCAATCTGTATCGATATTTTATCGGCAGGTCAGATCAGTCAGTCAATGAGCAGGTGATGATCAAGCGTATCGACCAGCAGCTGAGGATCACCAAGATCATGATTGAATCTCACAATCTGATGAGTATAAAGAGTAAAAAGCTCCAGAATTATATGGTGAAGTATCTGTCCATGATGATGGCTATCAGCAGTGTATTCCTGATCAAGGAAGGAACCGAAGAGAGCCTGAATAAGAAGAAGGAGCTTTGGGACTATCTCAAGAACTATGATAAGAGATTATATCGCAGGATCCGCTCTCATATTTTAGGACAGTCTATCAACCTGCCCGGTAAGTTCGGCCGTAAAGTGGTGGAGATGGGCTACAATATCTTAAGAAAGATCTATGGCTTTAACTAAAACAGATATCATAAAAATGCATCCGTAATCCTCAACTGAGGAAAGCGGATGCATTTCTTAATGCTGCAAGCTAATGCTTTTTCATTTCAACCAGTGTACCTTAAGTAATCCTCAGGATAACTTAGTTAATTCCTGATTTGCTTTCTCTGTGTTCTTGGTCGTGGAAGGTGCATATACAATCATATAAAGAATAATGTTAAGAACCAATGCCCCCAGGATATCTAAGAAGGAGTGCTGCTTTAAAAATACTGTGGACATACAGATCAGTATGGTCAATACAAAAGCACTGATACGCAGCCATTTGATAGGATGAAGCTTTTCGCTTTTATAAATAGCGATTAAGGCACCCACGGAGTTAAATACATGAATGCTGGGAAATACATTGGTGGGTGTATCTATGGCATAGATCTTGGACAACAATGTAATAAAGATATTGCTCCTTCCTAGAGAAGCTAAATTCACACGCAGGTGATGTCCGTTGGGCCATATGGTATATATAATGAGGCAAACGGTCATGCCGGTGAACAGATAAGCACAACATCTGATAAAATCCTGCTTGGAGGTCAGTAAGAAATAGGCTACAGTAACCGCAATGTATAAAAACCATACGTAATAAGGAATGATAAATAGTTCATTAAAAGGAATGAAGTCATCCACAAAGGAATGAACGGGATGAAATACCTTGGTTACGGTACGTTCCAGATAAGTAAACCATATCATATACACAAAAAAATAGGATAAGATCCAGGCATAGCTATGGGTCTTAATAAATTCCTTTATCTTTTTTAGAACATTCATGCTGGACACTGCCTTTCTGTGCTGATTCATTGCTCTGATTTAAATCGTGCTAATTATAGCACAAAAGATATGAGATAACAATATACATAAAATTACTATTTTCTTAAGATTTTCTGAGGATTTCTTCCTAGGAATCTATATGAGAGGTGGACACAAGACATACATTTCTTTTGTCTTACTAGCTGTGAAAGAATAGACTTTCCATGCTAAAGGGATTATAATATTAGAACATATAAAAAATGGATAAGACAAAGTTCCTATACTGATGAAATATAATGCAAGGAGGATTTTATATGAAGCGAGTTTTTTTGGTTGTTCTTGACAGCGTAGGTGTTGGGGAATTACCTGATGCGGACCTTTACGGGGACGTAGGTAGTCATACGTTATATGCAGCGTCCACCAGCAGCTATTTTAATATGCCAAATATGAAGAAGTTAGGGTTATTTCAGATCGACGGAGTAAAGGAAAAATTCCCGGAGTTTGGAAGTGATACAGCCTTTGATGGAATTGTCGCAAGAATGGCGGAGCAGTCAAAGGGAAAGGATACCACAACAGGTCATTGGGAAATTGCCGGTATTATATCAGAGCAGCCCTTTCCCACTTATCCAAACGGTTTTCCGGAGGATATTATTAATGCTTTTGAAGAGAAGACCGGCCGCAAGGTAATTTGCAATCTTCCTTATTCCGGAACAGATGTTATACGGGATTATGGAAAAGAACACGTGGAAACCGGAGCATTGATCGTATATACCTCTGCAGACAGTGTATTTCAGATCGCTGCTCATGAGGAGATCGTTCCGGTGCCGGAGCTTTACCGCTATTGTGAGATTGCCAGAGAATTACTGACCGGCAAGCATGCGGTGGGACGTGTCATTGCAAGGCCCTTCGTAGGCACTTACCCTGACTATAAGAGAACTTCCAATCGTCACGATTATTCCCTGGAGCCCGGAACCACAATGCTGGATCAGCTCAAGGATGCCGGCTATGACACCCTGGCAGTAGGTAAGATATATGACATTTTTGCCGGCAAGGGCATCACCGATACCGTTCGTACTCATGATAATGCAGAAGGTATTGAGAAGCTCATTGAGCGTACCGGCTGGGATTTCAATGGATTATGCTTTGTAAATCTGGTGGATTTTGATATGGTTTATGGTCACCGCAATGACGTTGATGGCTATGCCAAGGCATTGACCTATTTTGATGAGCAGCTGCCAAGGATCCTGGCAGGACTAAGAGATGAGGATATTCTGATTATTACAGCGGACCATGGCTGTGATCCATCCACACCTTCCACAGACCATTCCAGGGAATATATACCGCTTGTTATCTGGGGCAAGCAGCTGAAGCAGGGAATCAACCTCGGCACCAGGGCTACCTATGCGGACATTGCAGCAAGCATATTGGAGTATTATCAGGTACCCCAAAAGACTGCCGGAGTCTCCTTCTTAAAGGAAATTCTTAGATAATAGCAGTACTGATAAAGTACCGGAAGAGGAAAGGATGCAGTCATGCGGGTAGTAATTCAAAGAGTACTGGAGGCAAAGGTAACCGTGGAGGAGCAGTGTATCGGCTCCATCGGCAAGGGCTTTCTGATCCTATTGGGTGTCGGAGAAGAGGACAGTAGAGAGGTTGCTGATAAGTATATAGATAAGATATTGAAGCTACGTATCTTTGCTGATGAGAAGGGCAAGACCAATCTGTCCCTGCAGGATGTCAATGGGGAGGTGCTGGTGGTATCCCAGTTTACCCTGTATGCAGACTGCCGCAGGGGCAACCGGCCTGATTTTATCCACGCGGCCGGAGCAGCCAAGGCAAAAGAGCTTTATGAATATGTACTGGAAAGCATCAGAAACAGACTGGGCAAGGTGGAAGCCGGTGAATTTGGGGCAGATATGAAGGTCTCCCTGGTGAACGACGGACCCTTTACCATTGTGCTAGATGAAAATTTATAATAACTACTGTTGCATCAGCAATGATAGGTAAGTGCAGCAAAGGCTGTTGCAATAGGCAAGTGACTAAGGAAGGAGAGAAAACATCATCCCTCACACAGATTGCGGCATCGGCAAACAGTACAGGATAGGATGTGTGTTATTCTCTCCTTCCACTTTTACATAGCGATATGATGGTATCATTTGTTACTTTATTATTGGGGTTGTGCAAGAGCTTCGCCCTATTCTAATGTAATATTAAGGAAAATGTAATTGACAAAGAGGGTATGTTTTGTATACTGGAAGTATGT
>JAJUHH010000166.1 GCA_029267975.1 Clostridiales bacterium | reverse complement strand
TCAGATTTAATAATTTCATAGTCCTTTATATTGTCATCTTTCTTAATCATATCCTCGATGATTTTATTATACTTATGCTGTAGATATAGCTTATTTAGAAAAAATAATTCACCCAGGCGAATATTCGTATCTAAGGTATACCTCACCGTGGATTCCCGGTCATTGATATCGCGTATTTTGCATTCACAGTGGAAGGTAAAATGAAATGGATGAAGTAAATGCATCCGCTCCCTCCCTTGAAATTTCCTTTTTTATATTATAGCATACATAAAATGGAAACTCCAATGGCAAATTGTTTACTGCCTGATACCTTTATGGGAATTACTATTCAACTAATTTTTATCCAATAAAAATCATAGGAGTGTAGTACGCATAATCACACTACACTCCATTTACTAAGGTCTACTTTTATAGAATAAGGAATTTACAGACAAACCTTTCGCATAATGATCAAACATACTCTCAAACAATTATCGTATGCCTGCCTCCATCCTCCACCAAAGCTACCCGATTACCCTGTATTTGCTTTCCATCCAGGGTTAGCCTTTCGGTTTTTAAGATACCCTTGCTCCTGCTTTCCACTTTGATCTCATACAGGGTTGAACCAAATTTATAGACAAGCGTATAATCACCAAAGGAAGCAGGGGTTGCCGGGTCAATGATCAGTTCCTTTCCCTCCTTGCGAATTCCCAAAAACCAGTGCAGAAGTCCCTGATACATCCAGCCTGCAGAGCCGGTATACCAGCTCCAGCCTCCCCGTCCGGTATAGGGCGGACTGAGAGCAATATCCGCTGTCATGACATAAGGCTCCTTCTCGTAACGCAGGGCATCCTTCCTGTTCTGGGTAATCAGGATCGGATTGAGTATGGTGAATAAGGTGTTGGCCATATTTAAGACACTTTGATCTTCCGTTCTATTCCCCAGTTTGGCTGTTGCAATGGCAAGCCATACTGCTGCATGGGTATATTGCCCCCCGTTCTCACGAATCCCTGGGATATAATTCTTGATATAGCCTGGGTTTTTCTTGGTCTTATTAAAGGGGGGTGCGAGAAGCAAAGACAGCGCGTCCTCTTCTCTTACCAGATAGCGCCAGGCTGACTGCATTGCCCTTCTTGCCCTTTCCGGACTTGCTCCACCGGAGATGACGCTCCAGGACTGACTAATGGAATCGATTCTGCATTCATCATTTTCCTTGGAACCAAGCTTGCTGCCGTCATCATAGAAGGCGCGCAGATACCAGTCCCCGTCCCAGGTATGAGCCTCAATACTTTGCAGGAGTGTTTCTCTTTTGGTCTCAAGCTCTCTTGCATAGTCCGTATCCCCCTCCTGATAACAAAGGGGAATGAAATCTCCAAGCAGGGTATAGAAGAACCAAGCCAGCCAGACACTCTCCCCCTTTCCCTGTATACCCACTTCATTCATACCATCGTTCCAGTCACCGCCACCCATGAGGGGTAAGCCATGCTCTCCCAGCTTTGTTTTCTCAATGGTCTTCTTACAGTGTTCATATACACTTTCCTTAAGCTCCGAAACCTCCGGGGTAAACATGATCTCATGCTGCTCTTCACTTAAGATTGGTCCCTTGATATAGGCTACCTCTTCCTTCAGGATACTGCTATCCCCGGTACTGCGGATATAGGCCGCTGTACAGTAGGGCAACCATAGAAGATCATCAGATATTCTGGTTCTGACGCCAACACCCATAGGGGGATGCCACCAGTGCTGCACGTCTCCTTCCTCAAACTGCCTGCTGCAGGCGATGAGTATCTGCTTACGCAGTATCCCGGGCTCTGTCAGAAGCAAAGCCAGGGTGTCCTGCAGCTGATCCCGGTATCCATAGGCACCACCGCATTGATAGAAGCCTGCTCTGGCATTAATACGGCAGGATACCGACTGATATAAGAGCCAGCCGTTTACCAGAATATCAACCGCCCTGTTCTTGGTCTGCACCTGCACCGTCCCCAGCAGCCTGTCCCAGTAAGCCCTTACCTTATTAAGCTCTGCCTCCACTGCTGCCAATTCCTTATATTTATAGCGGATGCGGTGCATTTCATTGAGGCTGCTGCTCTGCCCCAAGCCAAAGATCACCGTCTTGCTTTCCTGGGGCTGCACTGCTACAGATACCTGGATTGCTCCACAGGGATCATAGCATACACCGGTATTGTTGCTAAGCTTCACCTCTGCTCCCCGGGGTTCTATGATATTTCCCTTGGGTCCCATAAACTCCTGTCGGTCGCCGGTGTAGCCGATGATCATCTCGTTGGAGAACAGAAAGGCATTGTTATTCTGAAAATTCATGGTATAGATATTCTTAGCCCCAAGATATTCATGTTCATTGTCATAGTAGCTAAGGATATAGGGAGCTGTTTGCTCCCTCTGCGTTCCCAGTACCCATTCGACATAATAGGTAAGACTTAGGTATTTGACCTTATCCGAGCGGTTGGTCAGGGTCAGCTTCCAAAGCTTCACTGTCTCCTCCAGGGGCACAAATACCGTCAGCTCCTGACTAAGCAGGTCCTCCTCATGCAGGAATTTGGAATAACCAAAGCCGTGCCTCACCCGATAAGTTCCTTTGTCGCTTCTGCCCAGAGACATTGGTGTCATGACCTCTCCCGTGACCTCATCCATAATATAGATCCCCTCAGAAGCCCGATCACTTACCGGATCATTGGACCAGGGGGTCAGCTTATACTCTCTGCTGTTAACGCTCCAGGTAAAGCCGGCGCCGGATTCCGAGATCTGAAAGCCAAATAGTTTATTGGCAATTACATTAATCCAGGGCGCCGGAGGACGGTTGCTGCCCTCCAGCAGTATCTCATATTCCCTGCCGCCTTCTACAAATGCTCCGAAGCCGTTAAAATACTCATACATCTGCTCCTCTGTTTTCAAAGCCCTCTCCCTCCTCTTGCCATGAAAGACTAATACTCTTCAAGAAGCTCATATTGACTCTCTTTATTATTGGTAAAATAAATTCCTGACTTCTCTGAGAATACCACCCTTGCAACGGTATAAAGCAGGTCAATCTCTGCCGGTATCATCTGATAGGTGTGAAGGGTAAAGAAGCTGGGTTTCTCGCTTCCGGAATCATAGATCCGCAGGGAGCTGGTCATATCATTGATCAGATCATCCACCTCCTGCAGATAGCCCTGCTTGGAATCGATCAATATGATCAAGTCCACCATAACCCGATTAATTCTCAGGTATTCATATGCCTTTAGTACATCCTTGATAATCCGCTCCTCAAAGGTAGAAGCCACCTTAAGAAGCAGGATGGGATTATCGCCTGATACACCGAACCTCCATAAAAAGCTTTGATTTTTAAAGTTACGGCGTATATTCTCAATAGGACCGCGATAAGTCCCGCAGTTATAGTAAATCGGACTGATGAGATCCTGGAAGGCATTCAGCTGTGTTCTGGTGATCTCCAGATACTTTAATTCCAGCTCCTTCTGGAGCCTAAATTTCTCCAGAATATCATCAATGCGATAGCCGACACTGAGCTCTCCGGCAATCTTAATTGCCTCCTCCTTGCTGCTGCATACACCGGTAACAAAGGTAATACAGGCTGTCTCCCCTGCTGCCAGCTTAAGTTCCACACGAAGGCTCATAATGGGATCGTTGCAGAAGCCTGCCTGGTTGGAGAAGCCGATGCTGTGAACAAGAGACTCCGGATTCTCCAAGGTCTGATTTCTACCGATGAAACGCTTTCTGTCATATTCATATTCTACTCTGCGGCACAGCTTGGTACTTGATCTTACCAGGTGCATCACATAAGGATAGTCGCTTTCCTTCTTTCTTCGCCTCTTGGCCAAAAATACCTCCTGCTCCTCCAGATATTCTCCCTCCATAAAGAGCTTATTAAAGGCCGGATGGCTCAGCTCCGCAAGATGGGTATCATCCACAAGCTCCAGGTAACTGCTTACCTCCAGCTGCTTTTCCTCATTTCCATGGTTGGAGATGGTTACCTTACGAAGCTCAAAATTATGATCCGCATCCAGACTGACAATCATATGGGTAGAGATGACTCCGTCTCTTCGTTTAAATTCCGCCTTATGGGGGCTGAACACCACCTGGTATTCCTCCGGTTCTACCCTGGTTGGATGGTAGGTAGTACTCCAAAGCTTCCCCTGTCTCACATCCTTAATATAAATATAATGTCCTGTATTGGCATAAAGATCCGAGCGCCAGCGATAGATCATCCGGTCATCATACTTGCTGAAGCCATCTCCATCGGAAGTAATCATTAAGGAATATCTGCCGTTGGAGAGATAGTTGGCCACCGGATCGCCCGTCTGCACATGGCCCACATAGCGATTGTTATAGATATCTTCCTTAAACAGAGGCTTTCCGATCTTAATGGTATAACCCCGCTTGGCAATGGAGATGAGATGGGACTGCCTTTTCTCCTCCAGTAATACCTCAGCAGCCTTAATCATGGTTTCTGCATGGAAGCGCTCTCTTAGGATACCGTCATGAAGATAATTATTGATGGCAGCCAGTGTCATCCCCTGGTGATGAGCCATATAGGACTTCACGATACAATAGGGAGTCATCTCCACGGAATTTGGTACATTAAAATCAATGGCTTCGAAGAAACCAAATTCACCGAAGGTTCCCAGTTCCTGCAATCTCTTTAAATTCTTTATACACTCCTCCTGCGCAACATCCAGTGCCAGCATAGTTGCATAGGGTGCAACCACCAGAGAATTCTTGCGTACCGGCTGCAGTCTGATCTTTGGTACACCAAAAGCCTTATATTGATAATTGGAATTAAGATCAAAACGGTAGTACTGAGACTCAGAGATACCCCAGGGGATCCCTGCCTCCTTTGCATAGCACATATGCTGCAATACTGCAGCCTTGGCAGTCTGCGCATAAACTGAGCCCTCATATTCCTTAAATACCAGATTGGGCATCAGGAATTCAAACATGGTACCGCTCCATGACACAAAACAGGGGATGCCCTTCACAATCGTCAGCGGCCGTCCCAGCTTGTACCAATGCTTAAAGGGAATCTCCCCTTTGGCAATGGCCAGGAGACTGGTCAGGGCACACTCTGATGCCATCAGGTCATAGCAGCCTTCGTCCAGCATATGGGAGGACACATGATAGCCGATATGAAAGAGCATTCTTTTCTCGTTAAATAAAAAGCCAAAATCAGCATTGGCAAGTAAGGAATCTATCCTGTGTATGATGCTGCGCATCTGATTGATCAAGTGTACTGCATATTTATTCCCATTGTCCGCCAGTCCTTTCAGGGTCGGGCGGGAGGAGAAGCTAACCTCCTTTAGCTTCAGGGAAGAGGCCTCATTGGCGATACTATCAATAAAGAGCATGAGGTCCCTGGTATGCCGGAATTCCTCAACAGGTCTTAGATCCCTGTTGTCAAGTTCTTCCCACATATCCCCAAAATCCTCGATCAGCGCTCCGATACTGCTATAGCTGGCCTTTAGATGATATTTTTCCTGCTCCCCAAAGTGTACCTGCAGCTCCTTCTCGCTCTTATGCACCTTTACCCTAAGCTCAGACAGGAAATGTTCCGGATAGATGGGACTGTCCATCATCTCCAGCAAACCATTCTTTACCGCTAGTAAATGTCCGAAAAAATTACCGCTGTCTACCGTAGAAATATAAGCAGGATTTAGGACTTCCAGGGTCTGAATATGATACCAGTTATATAAGTGGCCCTTCCATTTTAAGAGCTTCTGCACCGTATCCATCAGGTTCTCCAAGGCTTGCACCGTGGCAGACAGGGTCTCAAAGCCAAAATCCCTGGCAGATAAAATTGCCAGAAACTGAAGTCCAATATTGGTAGGCGAGGTCTTATCACTGATCTTCTCCACCTGGGATACCTGATAATTATCCGGACAAAGCCAGTTATTTTCCCTGGTGGAAAGCTCTTTAAAGAATTGCCAGGTCCTGCGAGCTGTCTCAAGCAGCAATTCCCTGTCCTGTGTCTTGTCCCGCAGAAGCAGCTTGATGGGCTGACTGATCCGATAAGCAAGTTCAAATGCGATTCCCCAGTCGATTAACACAGCAATGGTCAGCACAATGGCGGGCAATGTCAAAGGACGAAGGAATAATAGGAGTAAAAGGACTGCCGCAGCCAGCTGAGAGCACCACATAGTCATAAAGTAACCCTGACGTTTATTGATAATAGAAGCATCCACCGCTTCCGCCGTGTTCCAGCGAAGCAGATTCTTCTTGCTGATAAATACCCTGTATAAGGTTCTGATGATTGCATCCGCTGCAACATAAGCCCGGTAAGGTGTGATTGTAAATTCCAAAAAGGCCCGTTCAAGAATGATCCCCAGATCTTTCAGGAAGCTCTTATAAACCAGCGCCAGCTTAGGCCGGAAGAGCTTCTGCATCAATACCGCAAAGAGCTGGATGATCAGATTGAAGGCGTCATTAAAGAAAACCAAAGGTAACCATAGGTAATATGCCCTTGGAAACAGTGCCAGGTTAATTATGATAAATAAAGTCTTGCTGATGGGTACCATGCTCCGACGCAGGTTATCAAAAATCTTCCATTTTGCCAGGGCACATAAGCTTCTTCCGTCCTTGTCCTTCTTCATAAAAAGCCAGGGCAGCAGCTGCCAGTCTCCCCGCATCCAGCGATGCTCTCTCTTGGTGAAGGACAGTACACTATTTGGAAAGCTGTCCATAATCTTTGCCGTACTG
>JAJUHH010000165.1 GCA_029267975.1 Clostridiales bacterium | reverse complement strand
GGTAAAACCACCACAACAGTTGGTCTGGGACAGGCATTGGGAAAGATGAAGGTAAAGTCTGTCATCGCTCTTCGCGAACCTTCCCTGGGTCCCTGTTTTGGGATTAAGGGTGGTGCAGCCGGCGGCGGAAATGCCCAGGTAGTGCCCATGGAGGACTTAAACCTGCATTTTACAGGAGATTTTCATGCGATTACCTCTGCCAATAATCTGCTGGCGGCGATGCTGGATAACCATATTCAGCAGGGGAACGAGCTTCAGATCGATACCAATCAGATTGTCTGGAAGCGCTGCGTGGACATGAATGATCGTGTACTTCGTAATATTGTGGTAGGACTTGGCCGTAAGGCAGACGGAGTGGTAAGAGAGGATCATTTTATCATCACGGTTGCTTCCGAGATCATGGCAGTGCTTTGCCTGGCGGAGGATATTCGGGATTTGAAGGAGCGTCTGGGAAGAATTGTGGTTGCTTATACCTATGACGGTAAGCCGGTAACTGCCAGGCAGCTGAATGCAGTCGGTGCTATGGCGGCCTTACTAAAGGATACCTTAAAGCCCAATCTGATTCAAACCCTGGAGAATACCCCGGCGATTATTCACGGAGGGCCTTTTGCCAACATAGCCCATGGCTGCAACAGTGTAAGAGCTACAAAGACAGCACTCAAGCTGGCGGATGTCGTGGTAACAGAGGCAGGCTTTGGCGCTGATCTGGGAGCGGAGAAGTTCCTTGATATCAAATGCCGTATGGCAGGATTAAAGCCGGATGCCGTAGTGCTTGTGGCAACCGTGCGGGCCCTAAAATATAACGGCGGTGTTCCCAAGACTGAGCTGGCAAGCGAAAATCTGAGCGCCCTGGGGAAGGGAATTATAAACCTTGAAAAGCACATTGAGAACCTGCAGAAATTCGGTATTCCGGTTGTGGTAAGCCTAAACAGGTTCATGACGGATACTACTGCGGAGCTTGACTATGTGAAAAACTTCTGCGAGAGTCGGGGCTGTGAATTCTCCCTCTGTGAAGTCTGGGAAAAAGGCGGAGAGGGAGGAATCGATCTTGCTAAGAAAGTACTGCAAACCATGGAAACCAAGGAAAGTAACTATCAGCCCTTGTACGACTTAAAGCTTTCCATTAAGAGTAAGATAGAGGCCATTGCCAAGGAAATCTACGGCGCAGACGGGGTTAGCTATGACCCTGCTGCTGAGAGTGCGATTAAGACCATTGAGAAGCTGGGATATGGTGAGCTGCCCATTTGTATGGCCAAGAATCAGTATTCCTTATCCGACGATGCGACCCTGCTTGGAAGACCCAGCGGATTTACCATCCATATCAGGGAAGTCTATGTATCTGCCGGTGCCGGCTTTGTGGTAGCCATTACAGGAACCGTGATGACCATGCCCGGATTGCCCAAGGTACCTGCAGCGGAAGGGATTGATGTGGACGATCAGGGAAAAATCACTGGTTTATTCTAAAATTAATTGAATAAAATGAGATAAGCTCTCGTATGATGTATTGAATGAGGAGAAAACTTAAGCATATTTTACTTGTAATATACCAAGAAAGCAAAAGCTCATGACTCGCTTATGTTCATGAGGGAAGGAATCGTACAAGTATTAAAATTCAAACATATTCGGGGGCTTATTATGATTGAGAGAATACCATTTACTTATACCAATGATATTACAGTGATCAACCAGACTCAGTTTGAGGCCCATATGAGGCTTTATCAGGGCTATGTCAACAATATCAATAAGATTGATGCTATCCTGCAGCGGGGGGATGCCCAAAGAGATCAGGCCAATGCTACCTTTAGTTGGTATCGGGAATTAAAGCGTGGTGAGACCTATGCTCTTGACGGGGTGATATTACATGAACTCTATTTTGAGAATATCGGCGGAAATACCCCCACACCTGGCGAGGTTACCAGAGGAATGATAGAACAGGACTTTGGAAGCTATAGTGCCTGGCAGGAGGATTTCATCGCAACCGCTATGGCCAGCAGGGGCTGGGCAATTCTGTGCTATGATCAGAGAAGTATGCGCCTGCGCAATATCAGTCTGGACTGGCATGACCTGGGAAATATTGCATACTCCGCACCAATCCTTGTCTTAGACGTATATGAGCATGCATACTTCCTGCAATATGCAGACAATAAGGCAGAGTATGTGGAGAATTTTATGAGGAATATCAACTGGAATGTAGTAGGAGCCAGAGCAAATTTCTAAATCAATTTATCAACTTATCATAAGTGCCGCCCACCGGATGTGGGCGGTACTTCTTAGCTGCAGCTATATGGTTGCCATTGCGTTTGTTATTCTTTCAAGTTATAATAAAACCCTCCACTATGACACCAGACTTTATGATCTGTTATAATACAGGAGGAGGTGATGGATCGTATGAACACCTATAGAACAGCAGAGGTAGCACAGCATATTGGAATTCATCCTAACACGGTACGGCTTTATGAGGAACTAGGACTTATCCCGAAACCGGAACGAAAGGCAAACGGTTATCGAGTTTTTACAGAGTTCCATATAGAGCAGTTCAAGTTGGCTAGAATTGCTCTAAAAGTGGAGGTATTACAAAATGGTCTTAGAAAGCAGGTAATTGACATCATTAAGACCTCTGCTGCCAAAGATTTTGATCAAGCAATACTTCTTACCAAGCGCTATTTACAGCAAATAAAAAAAGAACAAAGAAACGCTGAAGAAGCCATAAGTATTACAAAAAGGTTGATATCCGGAGACCATCAAGAAGCAGGCAAGCTGTGTATGACAAGAAAAGAAGCAGCTGACCATCTTCAGATCACCATAGACACCTTACGAAACTGGGAATTGAATGGTTTGCTGACAGTTAAACGAAAGCAGAACGGCTATCGTGTATATACAGAGGAGGATATCAGGCGCCTTAAAATCATACGTTCCTTACGTTGTGCAAATTATTCCCTTTCAGCGATTTTACGAATGTTAAGTGCCTTATCCAATGACCCTGAAGCAGATATACGAAAGATCATTGATACACCCACGGAAAATGACGATATTATTTCCGTATGTGACAAGCTGCTTACATCCTTGCAGCATGCCGAAAAAAATGCAGAGCTTATGCTCCATTACCTTCACAAAATGAAATCTATGTAAACCCTACATTTTAACACCAGAGTTTTCCCTGGTGTTATTCTTTATACACAAAGAAAAAAGGAGGGATTTCATTACGTGGAATCAGTAATCAGGGTTGAAAAATTGTGCAAGTCTTACGAGCAGATTACAGCGGTAAAAAATGTGGATATTTCCATTCGTCCTGGAGAAGTATTCGGCTTGCTGGGAGCAAACGGAGCAGGCAAGAGCAGTACCATGGAGTGCATCTTAGGCACAAAGAAACAGGATAGCGGGACAGTATCCATCTTAGGCATGAATCCGCAGAAAGGCCGAAAGAAGTTGTTTGAGCAGGTGGGGGTACAATTTCAAGAGGCAAATTACCAGGACAAAATAAGGGTGGAGGAGCTATGTGAGCTTACAGCCTCCCTTTATAAAAGCCCACTGGATTATGTAAAGCTCTTAAGTCAATTTGGACTTTCAGATAAGCGAAAAAGCCAGGTAAGCGAGCTCTCGGGAGGTCAGAAGCAGCGGTTATTTATTGCTCTTGCGCTCATTCCCAATCCCAAAGTTGTGTTTTTAGACGAGCTGACCACAGGACTTGATGCCAGAGCAAGGAGGGATGTATGGAAAAGCCTTTCTGACTTAAAGGAGAAGGGACTAACCATTTTATTGACCTCTCATTTCATGGATGAAGTGGAAGCTCTATGCGACAAAATTATGATACTAAAAAAGGGAGAAAGTATTTTCTGCGGAACCGTACAGGAAGCGATTGCAGCTAGTCCTTATGAGAAATTCGAGGATGCGTATCTATGGTTTACAGACGAGGAGGAGAGAGAAAATGAGAGCATTTCGGACGCTTCTTAAAACAGAGTGCAAGTTATCACTTCGGGGTATGGATATGTTCATATTCGCAATCTGCCTGCCTGTTGTGCTGATTATCATTTTAGGTATGGTTTTTGGCAACAAAGCAGCTTATGATGGAGCTGCTTATAGCTTTCTGGATCAATCCTTTGGTGCAGTAACGACGATAGCTATCTGCGCCGGAGGTATCATGGGGCTGCCCTTAGTTATCTCTGATTACCGAAACAGAAAAATACTAAAGCGATTTCAGGTAACACCCATTAGTCCGGTCCTTATTTTAGCGGTACAGCTTGTGATCTATGCGCTTTATTCTATTTGTTCCCTTGTTCTTGTTTATACAGTTGGGGCGGTATTCTTCGGATATCACTTACAGGGCTCATGGCTACATTTTTTAGCTGCATACCTCTTGGTTATGGTGTCTATGTTCAGCATTGGGTTGTTGGTAGGCGGAATTGCGCCAAACACAAAAATAGCAGGTGTTGCAGCCAGCCTCCTATACTTCCCCATGCTCATATTTTCGGGTGCTACCCTGCCTTATGAGATTATGCCTGCGACCCTTCAAAAAGTAGCAGACATATTGCCTCTGACCCAGGGAATCAAACTATTGAAGGCCGCCTATCTGGGTTTGCCAATGAATGGGGTTATTGCACCTGTTATGGTGATGATTGTGCTTGCAGTAATTTGCAGCAGTATTTCTATTCGGTTCTTTCGGTGGGAGTAGTAGAGCTTCCAGTGGTTAGAAGTATAATAAGAAAGGCCTTCCAATTACTGTGTTGTGATGTGGAGGGCCTTCCTATATACTAAGCGCTGTCGATGGATGAATGAGAGCAGCTAAGTCATTATAGCTGCCTTATTATGCAATAACTTCTTACCGCCTGTCAAAAGCCTGCTCACAATAGATGCAGCGATACACACCGTTTGCACGGTCGGTCAGCTTAAAGGAATGAAGGAGTCCGGGTTCAACGGAGGTGATGCAGCGGGGATTCTTACATTTTAGCACATTGGATACCTGCTCCGGCAGCTGAGGATTCTTCTTCTCAATAATCTCTCCATTTTCGATAATATTGATGGTGATCTGGTGATCCAGGGCACCCAGAATATCTAAATCCAGTTCCTCCAGGGTTCCTTCGATTTTTATGATATCCTTCTTCCCCATCTTATTGCTTTTTGCATTTTTAATGATTGCCACGGAGACATCCTTATTCTCAAGATCAAGATAGGAGTAGATCTTCATTGCTCCACCAACCTTGATATGGTCAATTACAATTCCCTGATTAAGTACGCCGATATTTAACATTCTATTACCCCTTTCTAACTATTTTGCTACCTTTTGTAAGACTGTGTCACGTCCGATTTCAGCGGGCTTCGCGTGACATTTATACGATTTCTAATAGCTTCATAATGAGTGCCATGCGGACATAGACACCATACTCGGCTTGCTTAAAGTAAACTGCCCGAGGATCCTCATCAACCTCTGTTGCAATTTCATTGACTCTGGGAAGGGGATGGAGTACCAGCATATCCGGCTTAGCCAGTGTCATCTTCTTGGCATCCAGGATATAGATGTCCTTTAAGCGGATATAGTCCTCTTCGTTGAAGAAGCGTTCTCTTTGTACTCTGGTCATATAGAGGATGTCTAGCTTGGGCATTGCCTGCTCCAGGTTTCTTACCTCCTCAAAAGTAATATTTGCTGAATTTTCAATCTCGTCACGCAGGTAAGTTGGGATACGAAGTTCTTCCGGTGAGATCAGCATCAGATGGATGTGATCGTAGCGTGCAAGAGCATGAATTAAGGAATGGACGGTGCGGCCGAACTTTAAGTCACCACAAAAGCCGACGGTTAAATGATTTAATCGCCCTTTCAGATTCTTAATGGTTAATAAATCGGTAAATGTTTGAGTGGGATGATTATGACCGCCGTCACCGGCATTGATAACAGGAATAGAAGAATAGGTAGAAGCAACGAGGGGAGCGCCTTCCTTGGGATGACGGATGGCACAGATATCTGCGTAAGAAGAAATAACACGGATTGTATCGGCAACACTTTCACCTTTGGCGGCTGAACTGGAATCTGCGGATGCAAAGCCTAATACATTACCTCCCAGATTAAGCATTGCGGCTTCGAAGCTAAGTCTTGTTCTGGTACTTGGCTCGTAGAATAGAGTGGCTAGCTTTTTGCCTCGGCATACGTCGGCGAATTTTTTTGGGTTCTGTATAATCTCTTCGGCTAAGGTTAGAAGTTCGCCAAGTTCAGAAACAGTAAGGTCAGTCGGACTGATAATATGTTTCATTAGATACCTCCATGGATTAAGTTTTTGGACTTTTCTTTAACTAAATATTCTAATCCATGCTACTGAATTTTACAATGAGAAAATAAAAGTCTATCTATTCCTAAAAATGTTAACAAATAGACAATATGTAAGAAAATATAATGTGAATAATAATATAAACAGTACAATGACAGTAAAATATAAAATAAATTATAAATTATCAGAAAATAGTATTGACAAATTATAATGAATCATGTAGAATAAAGTCACAACAAACGAAAAGAGAGTTGAATAGCCAAAAGGCTAATTTCAAAGAAAGTGGTGAGTCCCTTGAAGAGATAAGCTGAACACCTCAAAATAAAAAGGAAAGGAAGGTACGGTCCACCGAAAGCGTAAATTGCTACACCGAATAATATGAATATAATTTTAACTTGTTGAGAGAGTATCAGTCAGGAAAGAATTGATACTCTCTTATTTTGCTTTCAAAAGGAATATATCCTTTGTTGAGACCTTAACATCATGTCTAGCT
>JAJUHH010000164.1 GCA_029267975.1 Clostridiales bacterium | reverse complement strand
GGATGCCATGTTATTTGTGATGGTAAGGTTACTCTTGGTATTTAATTTCTTCCACGATACTTCAAATCGCAGCAGCTCTTTCTCTTCCTCCGGTACATCCTGAGGTTCTTTGTCCTGATACTTATCCGAATCCAAGAGCTTATAATAATTGCTTACCTGTTTTAATAATGTAAGCTCAACCTCAATCAGGTCAGGCATAGCAATAAGCGCATTCTCTGAGTCTACCACTTGCATTGCAACATCCCGATCCGCCTGAAAATGCGATATAGCAGAGGACGCGTTGACGATACAATAGGATCCCAAAATAAGGACCAATAGAAAAGCAATCTTTCCAGAAACTCTTAGCATCTTCGTTACTCCTCATAGAATAATTTATAATCTTATTTCCGAGTGTCAGGTTAGTATCTGCTGCCATGCTGTTGTATTTTTCTTTGCAGGAAGTTTTGTCCATATTTACCATGATTATTCAGAGCATTTACAGATTAACATGAATAGTCTCTTAATCGCCCTATTCTATAATAAATATATGAGGAAAAATCTGTATTTATGACTACAACTCGTCAAAATCATCACAAATTATGAAAAATATTAAAGAGTAAAAAAATAGAGAACCAGCAGTTTCGCTATTCTCTATTTCTGATTTTTCATAGTCAATATAATTCTTGGATATTTTCTATTCAGCATGACCATAAGCCCTGCGATGAAGCTCACTGATATTTTTTTCAAAATCGATTCCCAGAACCGCCATACCACGAATTCGCAGGGAAGTATAGCTATTCGCCATGGGAATGGACCATTGCTCAATGTCATAATTCATAAAGGAAGGAAGGGACAATAATAGGGTAAATATCTCCCCCTCTGATAAATTTGTGGTAATCTGAGGTAATATGATATCAAAAAGCTTCTTGAGCTCCAGGATATTTAAATTCTTTACCTGATGAAAGATCTGCTCCAGAACCCTTCTCTGCCTGGCTGTTCTTTCAAAGTCCGCGTTCCCCACATAACGGTTGCGGGAATAACCAAGGGCTTGCTTTCCATTCAGCAATAGCGTTCCTGGGATTGTCAGGAAGTCCTTTTCTTCTTCTTGCCCAGTCAGAAGATTTAACTCCTTAATGTATTTGTTGATCACCGGGATCTCTTCCTGGGTGACCTCTAAGGTCACACCGCCGACTGCGTCCACAACATCCATGAAAGAAAAGAAGTCTATGGAAGCATATTTATCTACCTTTACCTTAAAGTTCTGTTCCACCGTATCCAGTAAAAGAGCAGCACCGCCCAGGGCATAGGCAGCATTTAATCTGTTATTCTTTTTTCCGGGAATCTCAAGGTAAATATCCCGCAGCAGTGAGGTTACTGTAATCTTCTTGGACTTTTTATTAATGGAGACAAGCATCATAGCATCAGAGCGAGCCACTCCTCCGGCTTTTCGTGAATCCCCACCAATTAAAAGTACGTTAAATACATCCTCATCATAAAGAATGGGGATACTGCTTTCCTGCATATTGCTTCTGATCATTTCTTCCGCTGAACTGACCTCCTCCTGCGGGGAATCAGGAAGGGCACTCTCCTCCTCTTCTTCCTCCTGAAGAAGCTCTTCCCCACTGTCTGCATACTGATTTTCTGTCACAGGAGCTACTGTCTCTGCATCGGCTACAATGTTCATCTTATTGATATAAGTATGTGCAATAGAATAAGTAAGGCCTGCAAAAGAAATTAATATGGTCAGGATAAGTAAAGGAATCCATATTATTTTTTTCTTAAGCAGTTTTTTGAGTTCTTCCATCTTTTTACCTCATAAGTTAGTAAAATTTAACATATATGAATTATTATATCCGATACTTACTATGATGTCCATAGCCATAGCCATAACCATAGCCATAACCGTATCCATACCCAAGAAGTCCTGCCTTCACACCGTTTAAAACACAGCCCATCATCTCAATGTCACTGCTCTCTGACAAATGATCCAGACCCTCCAGAATATAATGAGCATTGGCATAATCCTGCTTAATTAAATATACTACACCGTCAATTAATTTGGCCAGCTCACAGGTATCGGATAATATGGCAACCGGTGCAGTATCAAGGATGATATAATCCGCAAACTCCTCCAGTTCCCTGAGGATTTCTACCATTCGATAGGAGCCGATCACCTCAGGAGAGCCCCCAACGGTATCCATACTTGTAAGGGTATAAAGCTTAAGATCCTCATGGTATTGCAGTGCTGTATCCAAATTACACTTATTGTTTAATACTTCGCCAAGTCCGGCGGCTTGGCTGGATTCTGATATCAGACTACGTATAGTAGGTCTGCGCAGGTCACAATCCAGTAGTATCACCTTCTTGCCCGTCTGAGCTAAGGATAATGCCAGATTGAAGGCAAATGTACTTTTCCCTTCTCCCGGTATAGCACTGGTAACCATAATTGATTTAATCCCTTTCTCACCTGCTGCTTTATCAATCCTCGCCCTGATTCTATTGATACAATCAACATAGGTTATAGGCAGCTTCTCATTTTTAAGAGAGATTACCTTATTACTTTTCTTTCCCCTCTTTTTAAAGGTAACCTCCGGTAAGTTTCCAAGATACTTGATATTGCATAGCTTTTCAATATCCTCAACCTTATGTATGGTATTTCTTGTTATGGCATATATCACGATAATCAGTAAGCCTGCAATTGCTCCAGGCAGCATCCCTATTTTGACACTATGCCTATAATCAATACGATTTGACGGTGTACTTGGTATACCCGTTTCATCAAGCATTGTGAGCTTTGTACTCCCTACGACTGCTTCTGCTACCCGAGGGTAATTCTTAATCACAGACTGCAAGATCTCATAAGCTCTCTGTGCATTGCCTGAGGCTACCCTGATGGTGAAGATATTTGTGCTTTCCACATTATCTGCAGTAATTGTTTCATAAATAGCATCAATTCCAAGGTCATCCTCAATAATATTCCTTAAGAGGCCGCTATTAATAATATATGGAAATGTCCTAGACATTTGAGCAGCTCGCAGACTCTCTTCGTACATACTTCCTACATAGGTTGTGTTTAAACTTACTGTAAAAGTAGCTGAAGCGATATACTTTGGATCATATCTTTGATAAGTATAAGCGCAGCTGATCAATACTGACAGCATTGTTAATGCAATTACCAGCCAGCCAAATCTCCTGATACCCTTCCACAGGTCGTTTAAAAGAGTTACAAGGTCTATGGTATATTCCACTTCTTCTTTTCTTTGTACGATTTCGCTCATTGCTTATCCTTCCATCTATTCGTTAATTTATGGACTCCTTATAATAATCATATTTTTTATAGGACTTGTAATGGCCATAGCCATAACTCTGCCTGGGCATATGATATACATTATTATAAATACATCCCAGTAACTCTGATTTTGTACCGGACAAGGTATCAATCGCATCATTAATTAGTTTCGCCTTCGTATAGCTCTGCCTTACAACCAGAAGTGTGGTATCAGCAATGTCTGCCAGCAGCTCTGCATCTACAGCGATAGAGACCGGAGGAGAATCAATGATGATATAATCCATCACTTTCTTTTGAACCTCGATCAGATCTGCAAACTCTTCTCTGGCTATTAAATCAGATGAATTCTTATAGGAATTACCACCCAGCAACAGGAAAAGATCAGTATTCTTATCAATACGGAAGATATCCTGTATCTCACGATTACCCATTAAATATTCCCCAAATTCCTGCTCTGGTTTTGTATCCTGCTGCAGCAGCTTATAAATAGAGGGCTTGCGAAAATCAGCATCAATGAGCAATACCTTATTAGACTTCTGAGCAAGTGCCAATGCTAAATTAACAGCTATGGTTGATTTACCTTCATTCTCAAGCGTACTGGTAATCAGCAATACCCGGCAGCCTTCAGAAGCTGATTTATATTCGTATCTTGCTCTTATTTTCTTAATAGCCTCCATGAAGGTAAAGCTTACGGTAGGACTTGTAATAAGAATACTCTTCTTTTTTTGCAGCAGTGCCGACCGCAAGGTCTTATTTTTTCTCTCATGGTATATTACACCAAATAGCTTAATATCAAGCTTGTTGGCAATATCTCTTTCATTTTTAATGGTATCACGCATTACTGAAAGCACGATTAAAAGTGCTGCCATAGTCCCCATACCAATCAATAAAGCCAATCTCATCCTTTTACCATTATTCTTGGGATTATCAGGATAGGATGGAATTGTTGGTTCTTCAAGAACATCAAGAATCGCTTCCTGATACACATTACTTGTCACCGTAAGATAGTTATTCATGACCGATTTTATAATACGATAAGAGATTGCAGGACTTGGGGCAGATACTGTAAGTACAAAGAGATTTGTCTCTGGTATAGGCGTGGCGGTTATATAATCAGGCAGCTCCTGAGCCCCTATATCATCTGCCA
The DNA here is from genome assembly GCA_029267975.1 of Clostridiales bacterium. Classification (GTDB taxonomy): domain Bacteria; phylum Bacillota; class Clostridia; order Lachnospirales; family Lachnospiraceae; genus Mobilitalea. The sequence continues at coordinate 2,356 of JAJUHH010000164.1, read as the reverse complement.
CTTTTTTCTTGATGATATCGCTGGAAAATATATTGGCAAGACTGGTTGCTACCATGCTGGCAGCCGTCAGATTATCGTAGGTAGAGTTGGCTCCTCTGGAGGTTACCGCAAAGGTTGCATTACAAGAATAAGCCGGCTTATAGGTCATATCCGATATAATATAAGTACACATGGCACAAGCCAGCCCCATGAGCAGTATCATCCACCAGTCCTTCAACAGATCACGTAAAATATCAAAAAGATCAATTTGTAATTCCTCAGATTGTATGTTTGTTCCTAACTCAGCCATAAGCGCTCCAGTTCATTAAAGATTTCACTCTATTGTTAATAAAACTCAACATCGGTTGATAAATAAGCAGTATCTCCGGCACTATTGGTAGCCCGAAATTCTATGGAATAGACACCGCCCGACCCATAATAGTTATAGCTTAATTGATCAAATTTAATCTTATCTGTAATATCCCCATCCAGGCAATCAAGAACCTGAAGGTAACCCTCCACTCCATCTGCAGAGCCTAAAGCAAATCGCAAGGGCTGTAATATGGTAAACTGAGGAGAGGTATAATCCGTATAGATTAATTTCCTCTCCAATCTGCTTACATTATTACTTGAATCAAATGCTGCATAAGTAATAATTCTCTTTCCAGGACTGATAAAATCCGATATAGATTCGATTAGAAGGGTGCCTGTGACATCCTTATCCTTATCATCAAAGGCTGTAATTCCCTGCAACAATTCCTCCTCAGTTGCTTTTACGCTGACTTGAACTTCTTCTGTATCGCATCGTATCTCCGGTCCGATTAAATCCGTATTTATACTGATATATCTCCAATAACCCAGATATGCAATGCTTGATAACAGAAACAGGCTCAATACCGCAATACGAAGTACTTTCATAGTAAAGCTTGATACCTCCTATACTCTTTGGTTGGCAAGCTGATCAAATCCATATCATGAAGGACCCGCTTTGGATTATCAATCAAAAGCAGTTCTGCATAGGCCGCTGAAAAATGATGCTCGATCCAGTGATACGCATCAAAAAGACCTGGCTTTCTTCTGCTCATCCCATGACAATCACTGGCTACAAAAGCTACCAACAACTGCTCCAACAGCATAATTGCACTTTCTTTTACACGGGAACCAAAACTACCCAGAATACTATCCTTATTTACCTGAAGAGCACAGCCCATCTCAACCCACTCACCCGCAAGCTCAGGATATCTCTGAATAATCGGATAGCGCTCCGGGTGGGCAATAATAGGGTGATAACCCAGATTAAGAATTTCTTCCAAAAGGAAAGTAGAACATTCCTCGTCAATATCAAAGCCAAACTCCATCAGAAGATATCTGGAGTGATTTAAGGTGATTAACTTTTTCTGTGTTAGAAGCTCAGGCAGGTCCAGCGTTGCATAAACCTCCATACCAGGCAGAACGTTTATAGGAAGTTGCTGCTCCTTAATGATATAGTCGAAGTCATCATAAAAGCTTTCCATTCTATCATCATAATAGTTTTCATAATAATAGCCAACATTGCAATGGGGTGTCAGGATCAGTGTATCAACCCCTTCTGTTACCTCCATACGTGCCATCTGCAAGGCTTCCTTCATCGTTTTAGCCCCATCATCTACCCCTGGCAGAATATGTGTATGTATATCAATCAATTGCCTCACATCCCTTATTTTTTATTCGTAAGCTTATTCGGAAAGCATTTTATATTGCTCCAGCAACTTTATACGCTCCATACCTGCGTTAATCGTACGTTTACCCTTGTGAAGCATTCTGACCGGATTTCGTTCATGTACGGCATAAGAAAGTAAACGATGGAGCCATGCAATTGGAAGTAAAATCTCATACTTCCCACAATAAGAATAATGACTTTTCATATAATCAAGGCATGGGAAGATTGATCGCCATAGGGTATTCTTCCTGCCAATAAATACTGATTGCATTGTTAACATCCCAGCTTTTTCCCGATTCGCTGTTGATCGGCCAAAAACTCCTCCACAGATAATATCTTTCAGTAACGCTTCCGAGTGCTGATCCGTCCTTTTCCACTCCTTCGGATACTGCAATATACTCTCCTGCAAGCCAAGATATTTTATACCGATATCCAGAATATTCAGCAGCCAAATCTGGTATCCAAGCTCCTCCATAGCATTCCAGATACCTTCCCAGGAAATCTCCTCACCATATCTATTACAGTACATTACAAGATCACACAGCTGTCGGATTCCCATACCGCTAGACAGAAAATGCTTTATATTATGCAGAAGCATAAACAACAGATGTTGTTCCCTTGATAAGGTATATATTGTGGTCCCTTCAATCGATGAGGACAGGGGGCTCCCAAACAAAT
>JAJUHH010000163.1 GCA_029267975.1 Clostridiales bacterium | reverse complement strand
ACGGGTAGCAAGTAAACCTACGCGTGGCTGGCAGGCCAACCAAAAGGCGCACTTGTGCGCAGCTAGTAGTATTAGGGCTATGCCCGAAAATGAAAAACCACCCGCTATGCGGGTGGATGATTATTCCGCTTATAAGGATAAGTCCTGCTTGTCCATTATATATCCGCAGGACAGAAAGGTGTGAGGAGTATGTCGCAGATTACAGTGAATGATTTGACCTTCAGCTATGACAGCAGTTATGAAAATATATTTGAACATGTGAGTTTTCAGATTGATACAGACTGGAAACTTGGATTTATCGGAAGAAATGGAAGAGGAAAAACTACCTTCTTGAATTTGTTATTAGGAAAGTATGAATATGGAGGAAGTATTATTTCCTCCGTGGAATTTTCTTATTTTCCCTTTGTGGTTGACCATCCCCAGGTAAATACTCTAAGGGTAATGAAGGATACCATAGCTCCCTATATACAATGGGAGGAGGAGATGGAAGAATGCCTGAAGGAATATGCCAGGGAGCAGGAGGAGGATGGGACTAAGAGCTCTGCGCATGAGGAGAGTTCGGTCAATCCTTCTTTAATAAGATATGGCCAGCTTCAGGAACTATACCAGGCCCATGATGGCTATGTGATTGAGGAACTGATAGAAAAGGAGCTTGGAAAGCTGCAGGTGGACCTAAATGTTCTAACAAGACCCTTTACTACCTTAAGTTTCGGGGAACGGACAAAGGTAATGCTGGCGGCCTTGTTTCTAAAGAAGAATAACTTCCTGCTGATTGATGAGCCTACGAATCATTTGGATCTGGAGGGCCGTGATATGCTGGCAGAATATCTGCAGTCGAAGAAAGGCTTTATTCTGGTATCCCATGACCGCAGCTTTCTGGACCGATGCATTGATCATGTGCTGTCTATTAATAAGGCTGACATTGAGGTGCAAAGAGGAAACTATTCCTCCTGGCAGCAGAATAAGGAGCAGAAGGATCATTATGAGCTTGAAAAGAATGAGCAGCTTAAGAAGGATATTACTGTGTTAGAGGAGGCTGCAAAACGGGCAAAGACTTGGTCTGATCTGACGGAAGCCTCCAAAATAGGTAATCATGTGAGAGACCGTGGTTACGTAGGGCACAAGGCTGCCAAGATGATGAAGCGGGCAAAATCCATTGAAAGCCGCAAGCTCGATGCTGTAGAAGAGAAGAAAGGATTATTGAAGAATATCGAACAGTCCAAGGACCTAAAGATCAACATTCTTGATTTTCCCAATAAGCGCATGATGCTTGCAGAAGAACTCAGTTTAAGCTATGAGGGACGGGTGATCACTGGGCATATTAATTTTATCCTGCAAAAAGGGGATAGGCTGGCAATCCAAGGGCGGAACGGTTCCGGTAAATCCACACTTCTAAAGCTGCTGCTGGGGGAGCAGATTGAATATGGCGGTAATTATTATGTGGCACCTGGGCTAAAGATCTCCTATGTATCCCAAGACACTTCCTATTTAAAGGGAAATCTGAGTGATTTTGCATCCGTCAATGGACTGGACGAGACAATCTTTAAAACAGTCCTCAGACAGCTTGATTTCTCCAGAGTACAGTTTGAGAAGGACATTTCAGAATTCAGCGGCGGACAGAAGAAAAAGGTATTACTGGCCAAGAGTCTGGCTGAACCGGCCCATGTATTTGTATGGGATGAGCCATTGAATTTTATTGATGTCTTCTCAAGGATCCAGATAGAAGAGCTTATCCTGGCATTTGAGCCAACCATGATCTTCGTGGAACATGACCGCTTGTTCAGTGAGAAGGTTGCTACGAATATATTAAAACTATGAAGTTTTTCCTCCTATTCATTTCATTTTGACGTAATATATGGCAGGTATATTTGCACAGGTACAAGGCAACGATAAGCATATAAAACATTCACAAAATTACTTAAAAAAATGAAATAAATTCTGTTATGTATTACGGATTGCGCATTAATCGCTGAAAGTGCATAATATCATTAAGCAACAAAAACTGCCATATTTAGTAAATATAAAACAACAATGTGACAGTGAAGTTATCGTAACTTTTGTTTCTGATGCGAATGATTAGGAGATGTAAACGAGCATGAAGGAATGGAGAATCTTGTTATCGCTAGAGTATGAGTGGAGAGTTATAAGAGTTTTCCGTAAGTTAATCAATTGGCTCGTAAAAAGGAGAATGAAGTTATCTTCCCCAATCTTATGTAGTATCAATCGTAGGCTGGATCATCAGATGGTAAAGCTGGCTTTCCATCAAAGGCTTTATGAAAGCCTGAGCGGACAGATTATTATGTACTATAAGCACGATGAGATCTGATGGGTGACTCCTTAAAACGACCATTTCTTAAGAAATGTCAGAAATGCCTTATGAATTGTCAAGAAATTAACTTAGAATCATAGATTTCATTTAGGAAATAAAGAAATAACCTGTCTTCCTTTATGCAGCTTGCTTCCGGGAAGACAGGTTATTATTCACTATCTTATTTTTTCTTGGGTTTCTTTACTAGCTCAGGTTCCGGCATAATCGGTTTTAAGGACGGAAGAGCACCGCTTGTATCTGTTTTCTTTTTCTTCTTAACTTCTTTTTTGATATCTCTATTTCCCATGGATTTCACTCCCTTTATGATAGAATAAATATTACTACCTTTATTATAATAAGTTATATTGATTTGTCCAGCAGAATTTATGGCAGTGCTTTTTCGAACAGCTTTTCTAATAAAATAATAGAGGCATGTCCTGAAAGCTTATGAAGAAGGATAAAAAGGAAAAAAGTATTGAATATATTGGATAAAATATATAATTAATTAAGTGAATATAAGTTACAAGTTGTACAAAATGAATATTTGCGCTTATGTCTAAAAATCTTATTGACATAATTAACTACAAATGATAATATCAAGTTAAACGTAAAACCTATACGATATATACAATCAAATTTTAGAAGTTGATTATAAAATCTGACAGGTTTAACGTAAAACCAATATAAAAGAGGAGGATTTCGAATGAGGAGTTTAAAATTGCGTAAAGTTTTCACTTCAGTCGCAGCATCTGTTCTTATTGTTATGCTGATGACAGCACAGGCATTTGCGGCAACTACATACCTGGTACAGGACGGAGCATTTAAGAATGCAGGCTTCATTAATGCCGGTGAGGCAATTGATTCAGCCATTCAGGGCCCCGGCAACTGGACTCAGTTAAATCTGGGGGACGCCAATGCTGACGCACCTTATCTTCATGTAATTGTTAAGGCTACCGGCGATACTGCCGCTGCACAGATTGCAGTATCTGATCTTTTTACCTTTAGCTTAAAGGATCTGGGGGTAACCCTGACAGAGGAATATCAGGATGTTGTGCTTCCCATTGGAGAGAAGGGCATTACCATGCTTTCCTGGTTAAACCTTATGGGCCTTGACGGTGGAAGCAGTGTTTATACTGTAAAAGACGTATTTTTATCTGATGATGCAACCTCCACGCTTGCAGCTGCGACTCCTGCCCAGACCACAGATGCAGCGGATGAAACAGCTGTTCCGAAGACCGGAAGTTCTGCAGCACCTGCAATCATAGCAGCGATTTGCATGCTTGTATGCGGAACAGGTTTTATGTTCAGCAGAAAGTTTAAAAGGGCTTAAATTACACAGGTTTATTTTAGAATGGAGGATATTATGAAAAAAATGACAAGATTGCTCAGTCTCATATTATGCATGGTTATGGTGACTACCATGTTATCCGCATGTGCAAAAAAAGAGGAAACAGTTGATAGTAAGCCACAAGACAGTGCTGCACCTACAACAGCAGCAACAGCAACCGCTGCTCCTACACAGGCAGCAGAGCCTGCAGAGAAGATACAGTTGACCCTTGGTATCTGGCCTGAGGATACACTGACAGCAGATATTGAGATGCATCAGGGCTATGTAAAGACCTTTAATGCTACCCATCCCAATGTAGAAGTGGTTCCGGCTTATTATAAATACGCAACGGATACCTTCGTACCTTTGGCTGAATCAGGAAATCTCCCTGTCATCTTTGAGACTTGGTATACCGAGCCTCAGAAGCTGATCAACGGCAACTTTGTTGCTGATATTACCGATATTCTGAACGAATATGGCTGGACCGATAAGATCAATCCTTCCATCCGTGAGCTCCTATCCAAGGACGGAAGAATCTACGGTATCCCTCGTGATGGTTATGCTCTGGGCTTAATGATCAATGTTGAATTGTTTGAGCAGGCAGGACTTGTGGATGCTGAGGGTTATCCCATCTATCCTAAGACCTGGGCTGAGCTTGCTGAAACTGCCAAGAAGATTAAGGATGCTACCGGAGCTGCAGGCTTCTGCTTATTAGCACATGATAATGCAGGCGGTTGGCATTTCACCAACATTGCATGGGCTTTCGGTGCAACCTTCACCACAGAAGAAAATGGCAAATTTGTTGCCAATGTTGACTCCCCTGAAGCAATTGCAGCTATGGAGTATGTGAAATCCTTACGCTGGGATTATGATGTGCTGACGCCCGATCCTACCAGTGAAGGCTGGGCTTCCGGCTTTGCTAACTTAGGTACCGGTGCAGCAGCCATGTACATTGGTGCAAATGATGCTGTTAACCAACCGACCCAGGTAAACGGCCTTCCTGTAGATAAGCTTGCGATGGCAGCACTTCCGGCAGGTCCCAATGGCTTACAGTTCTCCTTATCCGGCGGTACTCCTTATATGTTCTCCAAGAACGCAACCCCTGATCAGATCAGGGCAGCACTTGATTATCTGGAGGTAATGGGTAAGGCTCCGGTTGTTACCGATGATGCCATTGCAGGTATGAGAGCAGATGCACAGAACAGGGTAAACAATGGTGTTCCGGTGATCCAGCGCTTCCCTTGCTGGGTTGACCAGGATATCCTGAATGCAGAAAATGATATTCTGAAGGAATTTGGTAATGTTGATTCTAAGCTGTATCAGTCCTACTTCGATATTCTTAAGGTAGATGGCAATCTGCGTCTGGAGGAGCCCGGTTCCGCACAGGATCTGTACGCAGAGTTAACCAAGGTTCTGCAGGCAGTTGTAACTGATAAGAATGCTGATGTTGCAGTACTGATGAAGACAGCTGATCAGAATTACCAATCCATTCTTGACAACACTGTTAATAAATAATCTATATTTTATAGGACTTCATTAAGCTAATAATGAATCTATACCATGATGATGGGGTTTTCTGTTATAGATTACCCCATCATCAATAATCATAGGAGCTGCAATAGAAGGTAAAGCCAGAGCTACCTATGCAAAATAAGAACAGAATTAGAAAGAGGAGGGTGAATCAGGTGGCAGGAACAAATCGTACTACGCTTCTGAAGAAAGAAAAAAGAAATGCTATGATCAGAAGAGATGTGGCAGGGTGGCTGATAATGTTGCCGACGATTATACTATTTGCCTTTTTTGTTTGGGAGCCACTCCTAGAAAGTGTGCGCCTCTCCTTATATACGGCAAAGGGAATCCGCCTGCAGGAGTTTGTAGGATTTGACAATTATATGCTGGTGTTAAAGCATCCGGACTTTATGCATGCGTTTGTAAACACGTTTAAATACATACTTTGGTCCCTGGTGATCGGTTTTTTTGTACCGATAATCATTGCAATCTTAATTACAGAAACAGTCCATCTGAAAGGATTGTTTAAGATTGGTGTCTATTTTCCGAATATCATGCCCGGTATGGCTATGGTGATGATGCTGGGTTATTTCTATCGGCCTGGCAATACAGGGGTTTTGAATATATTACTATCTAAAATAGGTGTGGAACCGCTGCTTTGGCTGACCAATCCCAAGTGGACAATACCGCTGATTGTCGTTACATTAACCTGGAGGGGGGCGGGAGCCACCGCATTTTTATACATCGCAGGTATTAACGGAATTAATTCCGAGCTTTATGAGGCTGCTACTCTGGATGGGGCAGGAATCAGGCAGAGAATCCGTTATATAACCCTGCCGAATACTTTCTCCCTGGGCAAGACCTTGCTCATCCTGCAGATTATCGCAGTATTCCAGATTTTATACGAGCCTTTGGTTATGACCAACGGTGGTCCGAATAATGCAAGTATTTCAATTATGCAGTTGGTTTATAATTATGCCTTCCGTGATTTCAATTATCCTGCGGCGGCATCTCTATCCGTGATGATGTGTATTGTCTTGATTGTTCTGAGCGGATTATATTTTAAAGCCACAAGGTCAAAGGACTGATGAGCTTCATGGAAGGGAGGATAATCTATGTTTTTTGAAAAATATATTGAAAAAGATGAGGGTACCATAAGGTATTATGATCTTCATTCCTTACGTCACAGAATACTAAGCATTTTAATCTTTGCAGCATGTATCATAATGCTTATTATTGCGATTTATCCGGCCATCTGGGTATTTCTGGCCAGCTTTAAGGATAATGTGGAATTTCGCAGGGAGGCAACCATCATACCCAAGGCCTTTGATATCAATGCTTATATTAAGACCTGGAATGATCTGAAGTTTGTCAAATACTACATAAATTCTTTTATCGTCGTAACCGGCTGTGTGCTAAGTTCAGTCGTTTTCAACGGCTTACTGGCTTATGGTTTAGCGATCCTCAAGCCAAGGGGTCATAAAGTAATCTATACCCTGGTTATGTGGGGGCTTTTAATTCCGGCAACAACAAGTGTCGTGGCCTTGTTTGTCAATATTAACCGGGTCGGTATGAATCAATCTTTTCTACCCTTATGGCTGTCTATGTGAGCAAATGCCTTCTATGTAGTCATGTTCAAGCAGATTTTT